>CASELB010000117.1 GCA_949288685.1 uncultured bacterium | reverse complement strand
TCAACAGCCTTAAAGAAAGCAATAAGTGCATTAACAGAGAGTGTACAAATGCAAGTAGCATTGGAGAATGTAAGTTTTGATGAGATGTATGACGCGTCTAGTACTGCAGCAGGAGACAACGAAGACTCTGATTTTTCAACAGAAGCAACCTCATTATATGCGTTTTTATCGAGCAGAATGCAAACAGAGAAATATGCAGATATGGGAGGGACTGATGTTTGTGCTGAAAATGCAGATGCAAATACTGCAAATTGTTTAAACTATAACGCAGATGCCCAAGAGTTTAACAGTGCAATCTTTTTCCGCGACGGTTCTGCTATTATGTACAATCGTGATGACGTAATTAGCACAAACAGCGATTGTTACAATACAAAAGGTGAGAAGATAAACTGTTTCAAAGTATTGTATGATGTTAACGGAACTAAAAAACCTAATGCAGTAGCAAATTGTGATGGAGCAGCAGGAAAAGCAAAAGATTTAAAGAATGAGATGTTTGATATTGTATATGATGAGGATGGTAAACTATCCGGCGAAACATCATGTAACAAAGATACCTTTAATGCAAGAGACCAATATCCATTATATCTCTATGGTATAGGTGCTTATCCAGGCTCAAAAGCGGCAAAGTACTTATTTGATAAGAAATAATCTTAACAAAACCACCAACAAAAAGCCCTTGCAGTATGCAAGGGCTTTTTTAATATCTATTATTCTTCCAATTCCCGCTTAATATCCTCCGCAGAGATATGCAAGACCGGCGAATTTTCATCCTTCCTTAAATACACATCTTTTATCCCCGCCTGCACTATAAACCTTTTGCATAAAATACATATAATATCATGCCCCCAGATATACATTGTTGCATCTTTACATCTATCCTGCCCCGCCTGAATTATAGCATTCTGTTCGGCATGGATTGAGCGGCAAGTCTCATATTTTGTGCCGGATGGAATATTATTTTTAATCCTGTAGCACTCACCGCGCTCATAGCACGATTCAACACCGCTCGGTGTTCCGTTATAACCTGTCGCTTTGATTTTTTTGTCTTCTCCGACTATTACGGCACCGACATTTGCACGGAGACAATTAGAACGCGAAGCGCAGGTCTTTGCCAGATCTAAAAAATAATCAGTCCAAGGTTTAATTCCCATATTCCTAATCCTTCTTTCATTGTTTATAAGTTTATTATAGCTGCTAAAACTAATATTTACTACTAAGGTGTGACCGGATGGAGAAATAATATTCATAGCGCCTCAAAGTGGTAAATATTCAGTTCAGGGGGTAATCTGAGATTTGCCACAGATTCCGAAACTGTCTTGGATTATTCGGGGTGTCGGAAAATTCAACATTTCCCGACACCTTACGGGTTCCGCTTTGCTCCACCCTATCGAAAATCCGCAAGTTCGGAATGACATAATAAGGCGTACTGTCACCCTGAATTTATTTCAGGGTCTCACCCGCATTGCGTTATACTTGTATTCGTGTAAGATCCTGAACAGCGTGAAAATCGCACAAAATAATAACCCGATTTTCTACGCTTTCAGTATGACAGGTATTTTAATACCATTTACCCCTGTCGTCCTGAATTTATTTCAGGACCTAAAGCAAGTCTTGCAAGAGATGCTGAAACGCGCCTCGCAATAAACGGATACGGCTTCGCCTAACATCCTTCGCTCGGCTTGTTCAGCATGACATCCCCCATGCCTTTACAAAACTTTACCTTTTATTGACGACTATTAACATGTTTGAGATAATAAACAGGATGGTGAAATTATGAATTTTACGGATGTTTTTAATAAAAAATTTGTTTACTTCTAAAGAAAAAGAGAAAAGTATTTGCTTTTCTCTTTTTTTTATAGGGATACAGGGATATGAAGGAATTTAAAGCCAAAATCAAATACAATAAAAAAGCAGGCAAAGACCTGTATATAATGGATTTAGAAACCCCGGGCGGAGTATTTTCCAAACCGGGGCAATTTATATCAATACTTATTCCGGACAAAACCCTCCGACGTCCGCTAAGTATTCTTGGCAACACGGGAGACGGGCTGCAGCTTTTGTATAAAGTCCGCGGAGAAGGCACAAAATACCTGTCAAACCTTAAATCCGGCGATTTTATTAACTTTACCGGCATATTCGGCAATACTTTTGCACCGGGTGAAAAAAACCTCTTAATCGGTGCCGGCGTAGGGCTTGCACCTGTATATTACCTGAAAAAAGAACTTGAAAAAAAAGGCGTAACTTCAAAATTAATTGCCGGATTTAAAACGAAAGACGAAATTCCGGAAGATTTAATAACCGACATTGATTTAATATCAACAGACGACGGGAGTTTTGGAGAAAAAGGCAGTATAGCAGAGTTTACGGAACGCTGTATCAAAGAAAATACACCGGACACAATCTGTATTTGCGGTCCTGTTATTGTAATGAAACTGGTATCCGAAACGGCTGCAAAATATAACATAAACTGTCAGGTATCAATGGAAAGCATGATGGGATGTTCAATAGGAGCATGCCGCGGCTGCGTAATAAAAATTAATGACAACGGAATTATAAGAAACGCTGCCGTATGCAAAGAAGGAACCATATTTGACGGAAATAAAGTTTTCTTTGGAGGGTGCGAACATGCCTGATTTATCCGTAGATAAGGGGAAATTACAACTTAAAAACCCGATTATGACCGCATCAGGCACTTACGGGTACAATCTTGAATATGAAGATTTTACAGACTTAACAAAAATCGGAGCAATTGTTACAAAAGCCATTACACTTGAACCAAGAGACGGCAACAGAGGACAGCGAATTATTGAAACAGAATGCGGAATGATTAATTCCATCGGGCTGGAAAATGTAGGTATAGAACGGTTTTTAAGAGAAAAACTACCCGTACTTAATAATAGAGGAATATCGTTTGCAGTAAATATTGCCGGCGCAAGTATTGATGAATACGCGCTTCTTGCAAAAAAATGCGAAAGTGCCGGTATAAAAATGATAGAACTAAATGTTTCGTGCCCCAATGTTCAACACGGATGTCTTGAGTTCGGCGTGGATGAAAACATTTTAGAAGCACTTGTCAAAACCGTTCGGGAGGTATTTACAGGCTGTCTTATAATCAAACTTACCCCGAATGTTACAAGTATTGAAAAACTTGGACTTGCATGCCGGAACGCAGGCGCAGATGCCGTATCTGCGATAAATACAATCAAAGGTACGGGAATTAAATTATCTTTTGAGAACGGAAAATTCAAAAAAGAGCAGGTAACCGGAGGATACTCCGGACGCGGGATTAAACCGGCGGCACTGGGGGCTGTTTTAAGGTTAAAAAAAGTTTTAGACATTCCGATAATCGGCATGGGCGGAATTTACTCGCTTAATGATGTATTTGAGTTTTTTGCTTCCGGCGCGGAGGCTGTTCAAATAGGAACCGCAAACTTTACCCATCCTGATATTGCAGGAAAAATCGTTTCAGAATTAGATAGTTTTATGAATAATAACGGGTTTAAAACCCTTGATGAATTGAAAGGAGCGCTAAGAAATGAGTAACGAGGCGTTAGAACTCTTAGAAAAAACGGAAGGAGTGCTGAAAGGGCATTTTTGTCTGACATCAGGACTACATTCAGATATATATTTTCAGTGTGCTAAGCTCTATCAGTATCCGGAGTATACCGAAAAAATAGCAAAATTAATCGTTAAAAGTCTTGAAGGCGTTGATTTTGACACAGTAATTTCACCCGCTATCGGTGCGGTTATTATCGGTTACGAAACCGCAAAACAGGCAGGAAAACGAAACCTGTTTGTAGAGCGCAAAGACGGGATTATGCAATTAAGACGCGGATACACACTAAAAAAAGGCGAAAAAGTCGTTATTATAGAAGATGTAATAACAACCGCTAAAACTATAAACGAAACTATAGAAGCAATAAAAGGATTTGAGCCGCAAATAGCCGCTGTCGGCTGCATTGTTGACAGAACCTGCGGGAAAACAGGACTTAATATAAAATCAGTACTTCAAATAGAACCGGTGACTTATGAACCTGACAAATGCCCGTTATGTGCTGCAGGCATCCCTGTTATCAAACCCGGAAGCAGAGAAGGAAAGGAAAATAAATGAGAAATTTAATTGACATAAAACGACTTACAAAAGATGAAATAACCACAATTATAAACCGCGCTGCAGAGTTTAAAGCCGCGTCACAAGATCCGGCACGGGGAGAAATAAATTACACAAGCGGAATAAGTGATTTTGCAAAACTAGGAGAACGGCTTTATCGTGCAAACTCGTGTTCTAATAAAACTGCCTGTCTGATGTTTTTTGAAAACTCGACCAGAACAAAATGTTCTTTTGCAATAGCAGCACAAAAACTGGGAATGAACCTCATAGACTTTAATGTACAAACATCATCCCTGTCAAAAGGTGAAACTTTAAAAGATACTCTGGAAAATCTTTACTATATGGGGGTTAATACCGTAATTTTACGTCATAGCGAAGATGATATGACTGACAGGATTTCAAAAGAAGTAAGATTTCCTATGGCTTTTATAAACGCAGGCGACGGCAAAAGCGCACACCCGACCCAAGCACTTCTTGATTATATGACAATGCTGGAGAAACTTGGCACGGTGGAAGGTAAAAAAATTGTTATTGCCGGCGATGTCAGTCACTCGCGTGTTGCAAAATCAAACCTTGCACTACTCAGTAAAATGGGCGCACATGTACATTTCTTCGCACCTGAATATTTTACACCAAAAAACAAAAATGAATTTGATGTTATATGGGAAGACGATTATAACACAGCAATCACAGATGCTGATGTTGTTATGCTTTTAAGAATACAAACAGAACGATTAAACGGGGAAGAATCGGAAATGGCAAAACATTACAGTGAAAAATACTGCCTTACAACCGAGCGGCTTGAAAAGTACGCCCCGAACGCCATACTTATGCACCCGGGTCCGGTTAACCGCGATGTAGAATTATCATCGGAATTACTTGACTCAAATAAAGGCAGAACAATACTTGAACAGGCAGGAAACGGTGTTTATGTGAGAATGGCTGTGCTGGAAAGTGTACGCAGGTAACAAAATACTATACTACCCCCATTTTGGAGCAGCAAAACATATAAAGGAAATAGCGTGGAAATAACAGGAAACAATTTAAAGCTGATAATTAAAGACGGAATAATTACAGAAGTAAGTTCAGGAAACCCGTCAAGCAATTTGTATATTTCACCGCGTTTTATTGACCTGCACTGCCACCTCCGGGAACCCGGAGGCGAAGGAAAAGAGACTCTGGAAACAGGCATAAAATCAGCATTTACAGGCGGGTACGGGATAATTTGCCCCATGCCTAATACAAACCCTGTATGCGATACATCTGAAATCTTGCATTATATTTTTTCTCATTCTAAAAATCCGTATGATATAAAACTCAAACCGATATGCGCAATAACAACAGGACTTACGGGTGAACAAATTACCGATTTTGAAGATTTGATAAAAAATGGTGCCGCAGGATTTTCTAATGACGGCAAACCGGTTGAAAATATGGAGATATTTAAAAAAGCACTTATAAAAGCAGCCGGATGTAATTCCGTTATATTTTCGCATGCCGAAAACACTGACTTTCCACCTGATGACCCGCGTTCGGAATGGACAGCAGTCGAACGGGAACTAAACACCCTTCGTAAAACAGGCGGGAGACTGCATTTTGCACATATTTCCACCCAAAAATCCACAGAACTAATCCGGAGTGCAAAACAAGAAGGGCTTAAAGTTACCGCAGAAACCGCACCACACTACTTTACATTTTCAACGGACGATATAACTTCTAATGACGGCAGATTTAAAATGAACCCGCCTTTAAGGACAAAAGACGATGTTGATGCAATAAAAGAAGGGCTTAAAGACGGTACTGTTGATATAATTGCAACTGACCACGCCCCGCATACAAACGAAGAAAAATTACAGACTTATAACAAATCACCGTTTGGTATAACCGGATTTGAAACCGCATTTTCACTTGCTTATACAAATCTTGTTCTAAAAGGCGTTTTAACAATCGAGCAGTTAATCGACAAACTTGTTTATACCCCGGCAAGAATTGCAGGAATTAAAGTTTACGGAATAAATCCCGGGGAAAAAGCCGAATTTAATATTATTGACCTTAATAAAAAATACACGGTCAAAGGAGAAAATTTTAAAACAAAATGTAAAATCACACCCTATGAAGGATTGGAACTAACAGGCAAAGTATATCAAACAATTATCGGAGACAAAATTTATAATTTATAAAACGGAGACTTATAAAAATGAATATTAACCCTAAAATTAAAGAAAAAATAGTCTTAGCGCTTGATGTAAATACAATTGACGAAGCAAAAAATCTGGTGAAAGAATTAAAAGATTATACCGGAGTTTTTAAAGTAGGATTACAATTTATTCTTGCAAACGGAAGTGAAGTTTTTGAGTTTATAAAAGATAACGGAGGGAAATTCTTTTTTGATATAAAACTTCACGATATCCCGAACACCGTTAAAAAAGCATCCGAAAATATTATAAAAAACGGTGCGTCTTTTTTTAATCTGCATGCCGCAGGCGGCGCAGAAATGATGAGGCAGGCGGCAGAAGGAGCAAATAATACAGCAAAAGAACTGGGGGTTGAGGCTCCGGTAATTCTTGCAGTAACACTTCTGACAAGTGTATCAGAAGATGTATTAAACAAAGAACTGGGAATTCAATACAATACGAAAGATTACGCGCTTAACCTTGCAAAACTTGCAAAATCAAGCGGAATGAGCGGCGTAGTAGCCTCTGCAAATGAATGTGCAGATATAAAATCAGCCTGCGGCAAAGAGTTTAAAGTACTCTGCCCCGGCATACGCCCCGCCTGGTCTGTAACCGGAGACCAAAAAAGAATTGCAACACCCGCCTATGCCGTTTCACAGGGAGCAGATTATCTTGTAATCGGAAGAGCCGTAACAGCAAGTAATGACAAAATTGGCGCAATGAAAAAGATTTTTGAAGAAATAGAAGGTGTTTTATAATGAAAGCCAGATTATTACTAGACAACGGAATGATTTTTGAAGGAGAAAATTTTGGCGCAGACGGCACAGCGTTTGGCGAAATTTGTTTTAATACTTCAATGGCAGGATACCAGGAAATTCTGACCGACCCGTCCTACGCAAAACAGGTTATTGTAATGACTTATCCGGAAATAGGAAATTACGGAATTAACAAGGATGATTTTGAAAGTTCAAGAGTTTCAGCTACAGGGCTTGTGGTAAAAAACTATTCAGAAAATGAAAGCCATTACAAATCATATATAAAACTAAAAGATTATCTTAAACAGCAAAATGTCATAGGAATTTCAAAAATTGACACACGCCGGCTTACTACGGTTATAAGAGAAAGCGGCGCAATGAACTGTGTTATTACAACGGATGAATTAACCGACGAAATAAAAGAAAAACTTAAAAACTTTTCCATAGATAAAAATATTACCAAACTTGTATCAAGGACAACCGCAGAAGTAATAAAACCGTTACAGGAAAAGTCAAACGGCTTGAAAATCGCCGTAATTGACTGCGGAATTAAAAAAAGTATCATTGACTGCTTTAAAAATCGCGGCTGCGAGTTAACAATATTTCCGGCAGATGTCAAATCAGGAGAACTATTAACTTTTGATGCAGTACTTATTTCCAACGGTCCGGGCGACCCGCAGGATGCAACAGAGACTATTAAAACAACTAAAGAACTTATAGGGAAAACTCCTATTTACGGGATTTGTCTGGGGTATCAAATCTTATGTATCGCACTTGGCGGAAAAACTTACAAACTAAAATACGGACACAGGGGCGGCAATCACCCTGTAATTAACAAACAAACAGGCAAAGTGTTTATGACCTCCCAGAACCACGGATACGCCGCAGACGCAAAATCATTACCGGACAACGTTACAATAACATATACAAACCTGAATGATGAAACATTGGAAGGATTTTCTTGCAAACCGCTTAAAATTGACGCCGTTCAGTTTCATCCGGAAGCCGCCCCGGGACCTTATGACGCGCAAATAATATTTGACGGCTGGATTGAGGAAATGCTTGAAAGAAAAAGTAATATTGTTGACAGATTAAGAAAAATATTTGTAAAAAGAGGTTAAAATAATGCCAAAAAATAATGATATAAAAAAAGTTCTTGTAATCGGCTCCGGTCCTATCGTAATAGGTCAGGCGGCAGAATTTGACTACGCCGGTGTGCAGGCGTGCAGGGCACTAAAGGAAGAAGGAATAAGTGTTATACTTATAAATTCCAATCCCGCAACGATTATGACAGATGAAACCATTGCAGATAAGGTTTATATAGAACCGCTTACTATAGAAACATTTGAATACGTAATAAAAAAAGAACGTCCTGACGGACTGCTTGCTGGTTTAGGCGGACAAACAGGACTTAATATGGCATTAAAACTATATGAAGAAGGAATTTTAGATAAATACAACGTAAAACTTCTCGGTACCAAAATAGAATCAATAAAAAAAGCAGAGGACAGGGAATTATTTAAAGAACTAATGCTTGAAATAGGAGAACCCGTACCGGAGAGCGTAACAGCTTCAAACATGGAAGAGGCTCAGGCATTTGCTTCAAGAACAGGATTTCCGCTCATAATCCGCCCCGCATATACTCTAGGAGGCTCAGGCGGCGGAATTGCCTCCAATCAGAAAGAGTTTGAAGAAATAGTTTACAGCGGACTTCTAAGAAGTCCTATTTCTCAAGTTTTAATTGAAAAAAGTATTGCCGGATATAAAGAAATAGAGTACGAAGTAATCCGTGATGCAAACGATACGGCTATTACAATATGCAACATGGAAAACATTGACCCCATAGGAATACACACAGGCGACAGCTTTGTAACCGCGCCGTCACAAACACTTACAAATAAAGAGTATCAATTATTAAGAAGTTCCGCATTGAAAATTATCCGTGCCTTGAAAATAGAAGGCGGATGTAATGTACAATACGCTCTTGACCCTACAAGCAGCCAATATTATGTCATAGAAGTTAATCCGCGTGTCAGCCGCTCATCAGCCCTTGCTTCAAAAGCAACCGGATTTCCTATTGCAAAAGTTACCACAAAAATTGCAATCGGATACAGGCTGGATGAAATTAAAAACTCAATAACTCAAAAAACAGCAGCCGCGTTTGAACCGGCGCTCGATTATGTCGTAACCAAAATCCCCAAATGGCCGTTTGACAAATTTGACCACGGAGACAGACTTCTTGGCACGAAAATGAAAGCAACCGGTGAGGTTATGGCTATCGGACGGACTTTTGAAAGTTCTTTCAAAAAAGCCATAACATCCATTGAAGATAAAAATACAGGACTTGTAAGAAAAAAATATACGTCTTTTTCAGATGAAGAACTTAAAGCACTTTTAACCATTCAGGATGACAGGAGGATTTTTAGAGTTGCAGAGGCACTTTCAAGAAAAATCTCCGTTGAAGAGATTAACTATATAACTAAAATTGATAAATGGTTTATTTATAAAATTAAAAACCTCGTAGAGTTTGAACAGAAATTAAAATCGGAACCGCTAACGGAAGAAATTTATACAGAGGCAAAAGAAAAAGGATTTTTAGACAGCGAAATTGCAGTACTTACAAGGAAAAAACTTGAAGAGATTGAAGAGTTTAGAAAAGAACACAATATTAAAGCCTCATTTAAAATAGTTGACACCTGCGCTGCGGAATTCAAAGCGTATACGCCTTATTATTATTCAACATACAACGAGTTTGACGAGAATGTTATTTCAAACAAAGAAAGTATACTCATTCTCGGCTCCGGTCCTATCAGAATAGGTCAGGGAATAGAGTTTGATTACTGTTCGGTACACGCTGCCTGGGGGGTAAAAGAAAAAGGGTATGAGGCAATTATTGTAAACTCTAACCCCGAAACACTGTCAACAGACTTTGATGTTGCGGACAAACTCTACTTTGAACCAATGAACATCGAAAATGTTATGAACATTATTGAGAGCGAAAGACCCTACGGAGTAATGGTACAATTTGGCGGACAAACGGCAATAAACCTTGCCGGAAAACTGGATAAAAAGGGAGTAAACCTTATAGGAACTTCTCTTGAATCAATAAATCTTGCAGAAGACAGAAAACAGTTTGAAAACCTGCTGCACGCGCTTGATATTCCGCAGCCAAAAGGGAGGGCAGTTAAAAAAGTTGAAGAAGCAATAAAGACGGCAGAAGAATTAGGGTTTCCTCTTCTTGTTCGTCCGTCATACGTAATCGGCGGACGCGGTATGCAGGTTGTATATAACATTGAAGAATTAATAACATATTTTAATTCAGCACTCAAATTCTCGGACGAACATCCTGTATTAATTGACCAGTATATTGAAGGTAAAGAAGTGGAGCTTGACGCGGTTTCTGACGGCGAAAACGTACTTATCCCCGGAATTACAGAGCACATTGAGCGAGCAGGAGTACATTCGGGCGACAGTATTGCGATTTATCCGACCCAAAAAGTTAAAGCATCAATGATTAATACACTTGTCGATTATACGAAAAAGCTGGCAAAAGCCTTGAAAATAAAAGGATTAATGAATATACAATTTGTTTTAAAAGATGATGTGGCATACGTTATAGAGGTTAACCCGCGTGCATCAAGGACAGTACCTATAATGAGTAAAGTGACCGGCATTCCGATGGTAGAACTCGGCATAAGCACGGCTCTGGGGCAAACTATTCCTGAATTGGGCTACAAACCGGGTTTGTACGATAAAACAGACCTTGTATGTGTAAAAGTTCCGGTATTTTCGTTCCAGAAATTAAACAGAATAGACCCTGCATTGGCACCGGAAATGAAATCCACAGGCGAAGTTCTGGGTGTTGACACATCATTTGACAGGGCACTTGTAAAAGGGTTTCTGGCAGCAGGATATAAATTTGACCGGCTTAACGGCGATGTAATGCTCTCACTTAACGACCATACAAAACCACAGTGCGATGAAATAGCAAAAACACTTGTGGAATTAGGATTCAGAATTGTTGCAACAACAGGAACACATAAATATTTAAAAGAACATGGCATTCCTTCTAAAGAGATAGAATATTTTGATATCCCTAAAATGCAGGCACATATGAAGAAAAAACAATTATGCTTTATTATAAATACACCCTCAACCAATGCAAACGCCGCACGTATAGGTTCGGAAAACAGAGGATTTATGATAAGAACAATTGCGGAAATGTATTCAACCCCGTGTTTTACATCGCTTGATACAGCCGGCGCGTATTTAAAAGCATTAAAATTCCACAACTCCTACCCAAATTTGAAATATGATGGTATAACTGAATACAGAAAGGTTTGTACACTTGTATAAAATAACGGGAGCTTTGATTTTACTTTTGGGACTCATGCCGGTTGTTGCGGCAGCACCTGACAATGCCGATGCTAAATCGCATACCGTTCTCTCCGAATTGGATATCTCAACCATTGCCGCGGCAGCGCCGACTTCTGCCGGCAGCACTCCTGCAAATACTCCGCCTGTGGAAAACGGACTTGAAGAGAATACGGAAGAAGATACCATTTATTCTTCAAAACCTCTAACAGAAGATAATACCGGAGAAAAAGCGATTGAAAACAAGCCGGATAGCATTGATATACAAAAAATTATTAAATACTCTTCTAACAGCAGCCTTGAGTACACAAGGCGCGGAATGTATTATGAGGAGCAAAAGGATTACAAATCAGCGCTTGAAGATTATACAAAAGCAATAGAACTGGCGCCCGGGCGCTCCGAGCTTTTAATCCGGCGTGCAGCATGTTATGAGGAACTTGGAGAATATTCGCTTGCCATCAAGGATTTGACCGACACTCTAGGGATGAGACCTTACAGGGCAGAAATTTATGTTTCCCGCGGAAAAATTTATGCAAAAATAAATAAAGACAGTCTTGCAATATGGGATTTTGACAAAGCAATAGAATTAAACCCATTAAAACCGGATTTTTACACAGATAGGGGCGATTTTTATAAAAGCCGGAATAAAAAAGATTTAGCAAACCGTGATTACGCTGCAGCAGCAGAACTCTACGCGTACACAGCAGATAATTTTAAAGCCGCAAAACTCTGGCGCGAAGCGATACGCGAATATGATAAAGCTATTGCAAAGAACCCTGATAAAAGCGAATTTAAGCAGGCGCGCAGGGAGTGTGCAGCAGAACTGGAGAAAGAACTTAAAGCCGCCGCAGAGGAAGCAAAAAAGGCGGAAGAAGAGGCAAAAAAGAAATCCCGCAGCAAAAACGCAAGTAAACAACTGCCTAAAGAATCATTGATGCGATGAAGTTAAAAACTTAGGGATTACGGGCAAGACAAAAGCTGTAAGGAGCCGAAAAATGGTATTGAATTATACGGGAAACCGTTTTAATATCAGCAACATCCGTCTTACGCATTTTGCCGTCATCAGCTTGTATTTCAACTGGTAACAAATTGTTACCAGTTTGTTAAAGCCTTCTTTAACAAGCCTTCCCTTTAATACTTTCCAGTATTTTCTTGCAGACTGGTAATCTTTCTCAATCAAAATGGCAATTATATCCACGACTGAAAAATATTATACTACAAAAATATACCGGTTATTGATTTCTGACACCTCAAACAGTCCGGAACAATCTCAACACCACCGGCAAACCTTATTTGAGCACTCAGAACAGATTTAGGAAGATAAGGCATTTTATTTTGTTATCCCGGTTTTTCGGCGAAACTTAATTTTAACCCCCAGTATTGTAAGGATTTTATGCTTATCTTTATTAACCAGACTAAAAATTTGCCGTAATTTATTTCTTTTTTTAAATAACTTACCGTTAATAAATTGCTCAAATCGTTGTTTTATAGCTTCTACCGTTTCAGGTGACTGATACCCCTGATCATGACTACAACCGTATATATGTTCTATGACATCAGTTATGAAAACTTCTTTTATATTATTTTCCACACAGAAAAATTTTACGGTTCTCTCAATATTATGCGCCGCCATCGGATCTGCTATTATTGCAGGTAATAAAGGTTCGACCCAGTTTATATATTTTTTGAGAGTATCATAGCTGCACGCAAATTGTCCGCAGCCCTGCCAGTACAAATCACCCTTTGCTATTAACTCTTCATTCTTCTTTTCTATATCAAGATTATAAATTTTCTTACAAGCCTCTTTTGTTGCTTTTGCATATTTATCCGGCAGAAAATAATCACATGTTAACGGATATGGTATAAAATTAATATACGCATTCGGATATCTTTTTAGTGCCTTATTTATTTCAGGCAAAAAGTTTGGAAAAACCATAGAATCATAATGAATTACACAAATATTTTTAGATTTAACAATTCCGTCATTATTAGCAAGCGCCCAGTAGCCGGTATAATCGTACAAACATTTTTTATCTTCAATATTTACCGGTAAATCTCTTACAACAATAACTTTATTTCTTATTTTAGAAAGTTTATCAACAGGGCGCATTCCCAGAAACAGGTACTTATAATTTTTTAAGTTTCTGAAAATTCTGTTTTTTTCCGATTTTAAAATCAAATCTTGATCATGAATTGAAATAAATGTTTCCATTATTTTTTCCTCTTAATTTTCAATTTCATACCTAAAAGACAAATAACTTTATGTTTTCCCTGATTTTTCAGAGAGAAAATTTTTTCCAAAAAACTATATTTTATTTTTCCTCTAAGATTACTTTTACAATTATTATCTTTTCTTAAAGCCGAATAAATTATTGACTCATAAACAGGTGTATTCCTTGCAACAGCCCAAAATCTGTCTGCATACTTCAATCCGGGATTTGTCCATGGTTTATCACCGGATGTGTAATGAATAATTTTTGCATTTTTAAAAATATTTAAATATTTATTATAAAATTCTATATTTTCTGGTATAGCTAAAAAATCAGGGAGTAAATTTTTCCCGTATTCAGAAAAGAAAACTGTCTGTGCATTATTAACCCAATCCATAAAGAAAACTTTACCCTGACAAACTACATTTAAAACATCTTGATCCGCACATCCCGGATTTTTAATTTCTCTGCGTACTTTCATACAGGTGTTGAAAAAATCAAATTTTATTAATTCTTCAATATTCATAATCAGAATACCTGCATTAAAATATTCAGACAAATCATTTGTATTTAATGCTTTATATAAATATCTTGAAAACTCAGATTGCAACCCTGATGCAATTCCCTGATCAATTACTGCCGCAACGTAATTATTTCCGATATCAAGCTGCATAAATTCAGTAATATCAAACTGTACAATTAAATCGGAATCTAAATATATAACTCTTTTATAATCTTTGAAAAGCTGCGGTATCCATAAACGATAATATGTTGTAACTGTCCACTGCGGAGATAAAATCAAATCACCGGCGTAAGATTTTACTATATCATCCATTTTTATAAAATTGAATTCAACATTGCTATTTGATAATGTTTTTAAAAGTTCTATATTATCAATACTCAAATCAGAATACAAAATAAATATTTTCAAAAAAGAACCCGATGTACAATTATCAATCATAGATTTTATAGCAACATAACCGCATTCAAAGAAATTATCATCAAATGCAAATACTATCGGACAATTATTACCTAACATGTTTCCTCCTCATTTTAATTTTAAAACCTAATAATTGCACAATTCTATATCTACCGTCTTTAGAACGATATTTCGAACACAATCTTTTTAAAAACGTATTCCGTTTTATTTGTTCAATTTTATTATTTATATCTTCAAGAGCAGACAATTTTTCATTTTTTACTTTTTCAATTTCAATTTTTAAAATGTCATAATCCGAAGGTTCTTTTTGTTTAGGCTCAATAGCCTCTCTAAGAATTTTCAAACTGCTTTCTTTCAAAACCCGCATTCTTGCATTAACGTTTTCCCAGTCAACAGGCGCAAGTACTTCTTCCTTACGTTTTTCAAAATCTTCAAATGAATAAACAAGCCTATTTTCCAGCCCAAATTCTTCCAGCAGTTTAAACCTAGTCATTCCGCGCCACTGATTTGCAACAACGATAAACGGTTTATTAAATATTATTGCAAAACAAGTACCGTGGAAGGAATCTGTTACCACAAAATCGGAAGTCGCATAGGCTGCAAGCCAATCTTCCATATCCATGGCTTCATCATATTTACCGGTTGCATTTTCAAGAACATTAATCTTGTAAGAAAAACGATTGGAAATAATTGATAGCATTTTATTCTTCTCTTCTGATTCATCAAGAATATAAGCCGCAATACCATTTACAGACTTACCGCGCGCAATCAGTTTATCAAAATGCTTCCTATCGCATATAAAAACAGGGTCAAGCACAAACGGTACGTCCATATCAAACTCTTTTTTACATAAATCAACGGCTGAACGTTCTCTCACGGAAAAATTATCAAACTTACGTAAAAAATATCGCATACGATTTCTCATATCCGGAGGACAAACTAAGTCATCCTGCCCGAAAGAAGCTGAATAAGCCGCTTTTTTCTTGCTATCCCATGCCCATTCAAGCAGAGAAACCTCATCTATGTCTGTAAGAATACCATTATTATTTCCAAAATGGGTGGAATACATCTGGTCAGACCCTACAAGAAACATATCACATTTATTATTCAATTCTTGCATCGCATATTTTGAAGGATAACAAACAAGTTCATAATCTTTGTAAGGACTTTCTTTAAAGTTTGTAATCCTTTTAGGAAGCCACGGGATATCCGGTCCCGGCGGGGAGATTGTTAAAACGGATTTTCCCATATCCTCCAGCGCCCATTTTAATGCTGCATAAGTCAACCCGCCGCCAAAATTAGGATTTGTAGGAATCCCTACTACGCCGATATCGTATCTGTCTTCAAAAACTTTTTCACAGGCATCTTTAAACGAATATATTTTTAATAAATCAAACATCCTGTCGCGCAGCGGGTGAACTGCCCATTTTTGTTTTAATACGGGGTGCATACTTATAATTATATCTAAAGGAATTTCGCGGACCTCTTCAACCTGAGATTTTATAATGTTAAAAAGCTCTTTTCCCTTTTTATTATTAACAATTACAGACTCGGACTTAAGTCCGGCAAACCTTTTATCTACCTGTTCCGCGCCCCAAATATCACCGAGAGTAATATCCGCCTGCCGCGGAAATTTTGCATAATGACAATTTTCGCAATGACTTCCTGCTAAAAGTCTGCGATTAAAAGCGTAGTAGTAGTAGTAGTAGTAGTAGTAAGTTTTTGACCAGATGTCGGAATAAAAGGTTTCACCGTTTTTCAATCCCACTTTCATTATCATTTTTTTACATTCTTCACCCTCCGGTTTCCATCGAAAATCTATTTCCGATATATTACTTAAGCCGTAGGTCTCATCAAGAAACTTATGAAAATGTTTTTCAGAAGGTGCATTATTACAAAGTAAATCCACAGTATAAAGATTCGGGTAATCTTTGCCTAAAAACGAGTACAATCCGGCTATCTGACAGGGCAGCCCCGAAAACAGGACTTTTATACCTTTCTCTAACTCTGTTTTTGTTTGTTTATAAATATCTCCCATAAAACATTGAACATATTTGCTTTTAAATAGCCGGGGCAAATCTTTTTCATTATCAACCATTATATGAACACAGCGCCAATTCTCATCCCACGCCGCACCTGTGACTTTGCCGCCCTGTGCAAGAAAATGCTTTGCCAGTATCTGAAACCCGCCTGCTGTAGCCGATTTTACGGCATCCTTTGAATAGTTATTAAATACATACAAAGGCGGCTTCTTGTCATTGTTATTCCGGTTTGTTTTATTAAGCGGACAAATATGTTCACACTTACCGCAGTGAGTACATTTAGTTTCATCCAGAAACGGTTTATAAAACCCGTTCTCATCATACTTTAATGATAAAGCCCCGACAGGACAGGCATTTACACAGGCACCGCAGCCCGTACAATTTTTAGTATCAATTAAAATCTTATTCATATTCTCTATCCTTCTATTCTTATAATATTTTTCTGTTTAAAAAATCCTGATACACGACTTTTAAGCCCTGTTTAAAATCAGTTTTAGCATGCCAGCCCATATTATTAATTCGCGAAGTGTCAATGAGTTTGCGCATAGTTCCGTCCGGCTTTGATGTATCATAAACCAGACGCCCGTTATAACCTACAATCTCTTTTATTAACTCTGCTATTTCTGCAATGGGCATATCATACCCCGCCCCTATATTTATCAACTCCCCGATATCATCCGCATTTTTATTTTCCATCAGAAAAACAATTGCCTCCGCTAAATCATCTACAAATATAAATTCCCTCCGCGGAGTACCTGTTCCCCAAACAACCGTTTCGGGGATGTTATTAATTTTTGCCTCATGAAACCTTCTTATTAACATTGGTATAACATGAGCATTTTGAGGATGATAATTATCCCCGACACCATACAAACTGCAAGGCATAACACACATATAATTTGTACCGTATTCACGATTATAGTAATTACAGAGTTTAATTCCGCAAATCTTAGCTAAAGCATAGCCTTCATTAGTTTTCTCAAGATAATCTGACAACAGATATTCTTCCTTAATAGGCTGCGGCGTTGTTTTAGGATAAATACAACTTGACCCCAGAAACAATAGTTTCTCCACATTATATTTATATGAGTTTTCTATTATGTTATTCTGAATTTTCAAATTCTCCATCATAAATTCAACAGGAAAAGTATTATTCCCGACAATACCGCCAACTTTCGCCGCCGCTTGTATAACCCATTGCGGCTTTTCTTGTTCAAAAAAATCAGTAACTGCATTTGAGTCTGTTAAATCCAACTCCTCATGGGTTTTAAAAACGAGATTTGTATATCCTCTTCTTTCAAATTCTCTTTTTACAGCACTTCCAACAAGCCCTCTATGCCCCGCTATATATATCTTTTTATTTTTATCCGCCATTTTATTCTCCTTTGTACTCGTTTATAAAATACTCATAAGTCGCTTTTATTCCCTCTTCAAGCGAACAATGAGCCTCCAGCCCCAGTTCTTTTTGTTTTGAAATATCCAGCAGTTTTTGTTTCATGCCGGCAGGTTTGGACAAATCGTGTGTAAACCCGCCATTATACCCCGCAGCTTTTGCAACGGTTTCGTAATACTCATTAATCGTGTGGTCATACCCCAGACCGACATTTATAACATCCGGCATCTCTTCAAAGCGTTTAAGAATTGAAGCAATAATCTTTGCCAGGTCACCAGCATACATAAACTCGCGTCTTGATAATCCGTCACCCCATATTTCAACAGTGCTGATATTATTCACCTTTGCCGCATGAATTTTCCTTATAATTGCCGGAATCAGGTGTGACTTAAGCGGTGAAAACTTGTCATACCGCCCGTAAAGATTGCACGGTATTATAGTTTTGTAATGATATCCTTCAAACTGTCCTGAAATATACTCACACATTCTTAAAATTGCGGTTTTAGCAATAGCATACCCCTCATTTGTCGGTTCAAACGCACCGGTAAAAATCATATCTTCTGTCAACGGGTTTGGCGCCTCGCAGGGATACGAACAAGAGCTTGAAAGATTTAAAACCCTCGTAACACCGCACTCTTTTGCCGCGCGGATAACATTTATACCCATAATCATATTGTTTGTAAAAAATCCGTACGCATCATCAATATTTGCCTGAATACCGCCCACCTGTCCCGCGGTATGAATAATAAAATCAGGTTTAATCTTTTTTATATAAGCAAAAACCGCATTGTAATCCAGCAAGTCCAAATCGGAGTGTGAAGGAGCAAATATACAGCTTTCCGCAATATCGGGATTTTCAATAATATTCCTCCCGACAAGTCCGCTCCCGCCTGTTATATATATTTTTGTATTTTTATCCATATTATCTGTCTCTGATTACATCTTCTATATATTTTGTGAGCTGTTTCCGGTAATTATCATACGAATACCTTGCAATACTGTCATTTTGAACTCTTATACTCAAATCTTTTAATTTGTCTGTAGGTGTATCTAATACCTTATCTATTTTTCTCTCAATTTCAGCCGTAGTATGTTCTTCCAACTGAAACCCGTACTGTTCAACATCTATTCCGGTCTGTTTCGACACAATTGGCAGCAAACCGCCGTCACATAAGCATTTCAGCCCCCCCCCCGCCTGTTTCGCATAAACTCGGCATTATACAGCCTGTATTATTCATCATAAGTCTTTTAAATTCTTCGCTCAGGGGATGTACAAAGCCCGCATTCCGGATGTTTCCAATCTTGTTCTCAAGAACATCTTTGTAATAATTAAAAAATTCAGTTTCTGAAGAATTAAAACCGCAAATGGTTAAATTAATATCTTTACGTTTTAAAAATACATCAATAACCAAATCCAATCCTTTATGAATTGCCCCTAATGATGCAAACCATACAAAATTTCTTTTAATTTTTTCAAAATCTTTTTGAGAAGCATCAACAGGGTTTGGTGACAGCGGAAACAAATCTAATGATTTTACATTATTCTGAGTTTCTGATTTTTTATAAGTTTCTGCGCTAAAGCCGTTACCGAGTGCAATAATCAAATCAACAAACTGCAAAGCTGACTTATCAAACATTATCGTTGTTCTTATACTGTTGGGGTCATAAAATCCTTTTTCTTTATACACATCCAAACCGCGTTTTATTGTAGCATAATTCATATAATCACTATGACACATTGTGGTATAATATATTGTTTTAATTTTCGGATTTGGCAGCGCTGCATTGAAACAGCGCCCGAAACCGTATACAACTTCATATTCACTAATCTTTTCCGCCGGTAATAAATACTCAAAGTACACAACATCAACCTGATACCCTAATTTATGAAAAATCTCACATGCTGTATAACATTCATAATTATTTGTATGATTTGCCCATTTGTCTCTATTTACCAAAAACGGAACTAAAATATAAGATACTAAAACTTTTTTGTTAAAATTTGAATTAAAAACATTGGGTATAAAAGGCTCTGGTGCCAATGTCCGCTTTTTCCCTCTTATTGAATCTATTATTCTTTGAAAAGCCTTTATACGCACAATTACGCCTCCTGCGGTATCAAGACTTTATAACCCGCTTCTTTAAGTGTTTTTTCTTTCTTTGCGAGTTCTAAATCCGCCTCAACCATCTCTTTAACCAGCATACCTAAATCATATTCCGGCTCCCAGCCCAGTTCCTTTCTCGCCTTTGAGCTGTCACCAAGCAGTAAATCAACCTCAGCCGGTCTGAAATAACGCGGGTCAATTTCTATAACGGTTTTGCCCGTTGCTGTATCAATACCGCGCTCTTTCAGTCCTTCGCCGGTAAACTCAATATTTATACCGAGTTCTTTAAACACCATAAGACAGAAATCTCTTATTGATGTTGTTGTTCCGGTTGCAAGTACATAATCCACAGGCTTTTCCTGCTGCATGATTTGCCACATGCCTCTTACATAGTCTTTCGCATGCCCCCAATCTCTCTTTGCGTTAAGATTACCCAGATAAAGTTTCTCCTGCAGCCCGAGCTTAATCCGTGTTGCCGCCATTGTAATTTTTCTTGTTACAAAAGTTTCGCCGCGTCTCGGGGATTCATGATTAAACAAAATTCCGTTTGCTGCCCACAGACCAAAAGATTCTCTGTAGTTCACACAAATCCAGTACGCATAAAGTTTTGCAACCGCATACGGTGAACGGGGATAAAACGGTGTTTTTTCATTTTGTACCGGCTCCTGAATCAGCCCGTACAATTCCGATGTTGATGCCTGATAGAATTTTGTTTTATTCTCAAGGTGGTTCATCCTGATTGCCTCAAGCAGTCTCAATGTTCCCAGAGCATCACAATCCGCCGTATACTCCGGACAATCCCACGATACTTTTACGTGCGACTGTGCAGCAAGATTATAAATTTCATCAGGCTGAATATCATACACCAATTTTTCCAGATTAGTCGAGTCCGACAAATCTCCATAATGCAGGAAAAATCTTGTACCCTCCTCATGAATATCCTGATAAATATGGTCAATCCTCTGGGTATTAAAGGAAGACGCTCTTCTCTTTATACCGTGAACTTCGTATCCTTTTTCAAGTAAAAATTCCGCTAAATAACTTCCGTCCTGACCGGTCACACCTGTAATCAACGCTTTTTTCATTTACACACCTGCTTTCACCCTGCTTAACTCTTTTATCCACTCCGCCGTTTTTGCCAGCCCTTTTTGATAAGGTATAAAATCCGGACAGCCAAACTCATTGATATATCTTGTAATATCCAGGATTAAACTTTTAGGAGTTCCGCCAACCGATGTAGAAACCTCCGGCAATTTAACTTCAACACCTTCATTTTGGGCTATGACTTCCGCTATTTCTCTTATACTCTTGATATCAACCCCGCCTACATTATAAATACGCTCTTTGCCTGATAGAGTTATATTTAAAATCATTTCAATAGTATCTGTAATAAAACTCAACTGGCGTAGTACTTTTCCTTCATCAAGCATTACAATTTCTCCGTTATTAATTGCCTTCTTTATAAACTCATTAATAAACCGGGAATCGTCATACTTAACACCTGCACCATAGCCGATTGCAAGTCTTATTATTTTTATATCCATACCTTCATCAATAAAAACTTTAGAAATTGTTTCGGAAAGTCTTTTTGATTCCCCGTAAATTGCTCTCGGGGCAAATGTACAAACATCTCCGTTATAACTTTCATCAACAGAATCCCGCCCGTCCGGCACCTGCCCGTAAGCCTCGGATGATGACATTTGAAGTACCGTTGCATTATTCAGTCTTGCAAGTTCAAGAAGTTTTGTATAAGTTTCGGTATTCAACTTTATAGTTTGAAGTTTATTTTGCAAAAACTTTTTAGGAGTGCCGTAAGTTGCCGTATTAATTAAATAATCAAACTTCCACTCAGGAAAGCCCGCGTTTAAATCAGAACTAAAATATTCAATATTTTCATCAACAGGCAGCCATTCAACCGGTTTTGAAAAAGAATGTACAAGCAGTTTAAGGTTAAGCCCTTCTTTTTTATTCAAAAACTGCAGGTAATTTACAATATTTGAGCCGATTAACCCGTTACCGCCGGTTATCAGTACTGTTTTGTTTCTTAACTTATGCCGCTCTTTTAACTTTATTGCATCATACTCATCTTTTAAAAAATCCATTAACAACACTGTGAAATTACTCCTTTCAAATCAAGTTTAAACTGCTCTCTTATATAGTTTGCGGACCCTACAATGTGTGAATATTTGTCATTAATCCCGACACGTTTAAATTCAATGCCCTTACCGCTTTCTGCAATAATTTCAGCAACAGCGGAACCCAGACCGCCGATTATTGTATGCTCCTCAAAGGTTATTATCTTCATACCGCGCCCAATAAGATTTACAATACATTCTTTATCAATAGGCTTAACTGTATGCATACTGATTAATTCAGGCTGAGCACCGTTATTTTTAAGATACTGCGCATAATCATACGCAACGGGAAGCATATTGCCCGTTGCTATCAAAGCAATCTCCTTGCCTTTTTCTATTACAGACGCTTTTCCTAATTCAATAGTTTTATTCCCGTTAATTATCCCGTGATTATGGCGCCCGATTCTTATATAAGCCGGTTTATTATCCGATGCTGTAAGTTTTGTAATCTCTGCCATCTCAAAATTATCACCCGGCGCAAAAATCCGCATATCCGGCAACGCTCTCATTATTGAAATATCTTCCGTACCATGATGTGTCGCGCCTGCTGCTCCGTACTCAAACCCTGACCCCACACCGATAATTTTTACATCTGTTTTCATATAAGAGACATCTACCCTGATTTGTTCAAGACATCTGTGTACAACAAACGGAATAATACTGTACACATAAGGTTTCATGCCTGCAAGCGCCATACCTGCAGCAACGGTCATTGTATTTTGTTCCGTAATCCCGAGATTAAAATATCTTTCAGGAAATTTTTGTTGAAACTTATCCAGTATTCCATACCCCATATCCGGAGTAACAAGGCAAATTCTTTCATCTTTAGCTGCCAATTCCAAAAGCGTATCCGCAAAAACCATTCTCATCCCTATTTGCCCTCCAGTTCCGCTAAAGCAATTTTTAATTTTTC
>CASELB010000116.1 GCA_949288685.1 uncultured bacterium | reverse complement strand
CCCCTGTTAGCAACATTGGAGGTAAGCGCTTTGCCCTTCTGGAGTTTATCCGCAGCTTCAAATAATTTTTCAGCTTTTTTAAATGTATTTGTTAATTTGACCGCTTTATTTCCCCATTTTGCCGCGCTTACCGCAAGTCTTGCCATTGCAGCCTGTCCTAATCCGGGAACGAATGCCAGCGCAATAGTACCCGCGACCTCAAAAGCGCCTTCCGTTATCATCTCTGTCATAACCATATTCTGGTTAAACTGTACAACGTCTTTAACAATATCATTTGTGCCGAACGCACTCTTATTAAGGAGTTCCAAATCCTTACCCATTTGCTCCAGAGTTTTACCTTTTGTTAATTCCATAAACGTTTCAGAGGAATTTGTATGAATATCCCTTAAAAACTGCAGTATAAGCGTACGTTTGGCATCATCACTGTCTGCCTGAATATCAAGAGAATCCGCGTAAGATTCAATAATTGAATCCACTGTTTCATCGTCAAGCTGAAATTTCTCTTTAATCGCGCTGCGCAAATCATCATAACTCATACCGTCAGCGGTCTTTAAAAGGTCATTTATTACTTTTATAGTGGAATCAAGCATTGCTGCCTCATAATAGTTGCTAAGTGCAGCATCTCTTGCCGCTATTTTATTTTTATCAAATTCTATCCCGAAGATTTCTTTATAAATTGCTTTAAACTCTTCTTCCGTTTTTGCGGTTGCAAGACGCTTAACTGCTTCCGCGTTCTTACCGAGCTTGGCGTCCATTTCTTCTATTGTTGTACACCCGAACCAGCCGCAAACAGTATCGCCGACTTTTGCAGCCCAGCCTTCTTCCGCTCTTGCATCCTTATACGCCGTCTGTGCTTCAGCATCATTTGCCGCAAAATCCTCATTAAAAGCATTTATAGCCTCGGCATCGCTAATTTCTTCTACATTATCAGTTTTCCTGGCAGCAATAGCACCTCTTAAAAAGTCTATGGCTTTTTCCATCTCAAGCGGATTTGTACGTCTGAGTGCACCGCTGAATGAGTCATATTCTTTCTTTATACTTGCTTCAAAATCATCATTTGCTTTTTTAATATCACCTTCGGATACACCCGCTTTACGCGCTGCCTCAATGAGTTTCGCCATTATTGTTCTCAAAACACGTTTTTGTGCGGTTTTGTCTCCGCTTGGTAATATCTCGCTTGTTACTGTATCAATTATGGAGGAATCACCGCGTTTAGCTTTATCATAGGCATCAAGAAGTGACACAATATTATCAGCAGTAACTTTTTCATCCAGAAATGCCTGCATCTTTCTCATTGTGGTATAGCCGTTGTTATTATCCGCTATATCATAAAACTCTTTCGCCAGCTCCTCTGCGTTCTGTCTTTCATCAACTTTTTCGTTATACTCCTGCGCCTTAATATTTCTGGTTTTTATACGGTTGTACATCCCCTCATTGACGTTAGCTTTAATCTTTTTGCCCTTTAATTCACCGTCTTTTAATCCGGGGTTTGATTTTTTCAAATCCTCAATTCTAGCTTCAAGCTGTTCTTTTGTAGGATTGGCAAGTCCTTCCCTTTTAAAAAGCTGTTTTGCAATTTCTTCAAAAGTATTGTAGTTTCTTTCTGTCCATGTAATCGGTTTTCTTGCAGCCGCTTCTGCCTCAAAAGCCTGCTGTCTTGCAGCCATGGCAGTATAAGCGGACTCGGCTTCTTCTTTTGTCTGGCGTCCGGCAAGAGCTTCGGCAGATACTTCCCGCGGAATTGTAATTTCTTCACCCGCATAAAAATATTGATTAGGCGCCTTGCCTTTTACAAGTCCCGGATTTGCGTCAATTATTTCCTGCTCGCTGCACCCGAATTTTTTAGCAAGTGCCGCAATGCTTTCGCCGTTTTGTACAATTATCTTTGTTGTTTTCGGGGTTTCTTTAACCTCTTGCGGTTTAACTTCCGGTTCAAGCGGGTTTCCGTACCGGTCGCACGGTATACCGTTTTTATCTTCAAATCTTACTGATGTTTCTGCTCCGTTCTCGTAAGTACTGACTTCTTTTACACCATTATCAAGGTATGTCGTTTTTGTCTCAACCCCGTCTTCAATAACAGATTGAGAAACAATTTTCCCGTCTTTGTCTCTTACTTCCACTTCGGTAACACCCGTTGTTTCATCACCGGTAATATATTCCGTACCGCCATCATCAAGTTTGCGGTATGAAATTGTTATACTTCCTTTTCTGATTGTTCTGTTTGTAATATTACCGTCTTTATCACGGGTGGTTGATGAACCGTCCTCTTCCATATACTCTGTTAAACCATCGGGATGAACCATGGTACGGCTGCCATCTTCATAAATGTATTCAGTTTCCCCGTTAGGATGGGTGGTTATTGTTTTTAAACCGCTTGTATTTTCAGATAAATGTTTAATAAAATTAAGCAGTTCTTCTTTTGTAAAATTTTTAAAGTCCTCACCAAGTGCGTTTTGCAGCTCTTTAAATTCTTTATCTCCAAGATTTTCTTTATTTCCGCCGGATGCAAAACTTTTAACTTTTTCTAAAAATGTTTGAAGCTCCTGTTTATCAATCACATTATTGTCATTGGAATCAAGTGCCCGAAAAATAGAACCCAGCTTGGAATCTTTTACATCTTCCAATTTTGCGCCGGCTTTAATATTTTGAAAATTTACTTTCCCGCCATCCAGCATTTTCAAAAAATAATTCATTAACTGAGTCCTTTCCTGTTTCAATACATTTTTTAGCTTTTGTATAGAAAAACTAAGACTACGTCATTATTGAATTAAACAGACCGGAATAAGAAGAATTGTAAATTTTTGTAAAAAATAGTCTAAAAAGATTAAAGTTATTAT
>CASELB010000115.1 GCA_949288685.1 uncultured bacterium | reverse complement strand
CTCTTAGCGGAGTGAACCATCAATGTTAGTGAAACAACTACAAAAGCGGGCACTGTTTGAGGTACGCAGTACCGAGTTTGCCCGCTTCGGGTTGAACTTTACAATTGATGAGTGAACGCAGCTCAGAGTACCGGTTTTGCGTCTCTTTTGCCGACAAAAGAGACCCCGTCCGGAGGACCCGCCGGAGGCGTCACGCTCCTTGTCCGGACGGACAGGAGAGAATAATGTGATTTGCAAGAGCTTCCGAAACGAGTTCAGCATGACATGAATGAATATGTCACCCTGAACTCGTTTCAGGGGCTCGCCCGAGATTTGCTGCAGATTCCGAAATGAGTTCAAGATGACAGTTTCCTTGACCTTATTTGCCTTGCGGAACTTTGAAGGTGTGTTTCCTTCTTATAAATATTTCCTCTTCATGATTGATGAAAACAAAAGTTAATAACGATATACTCTATGTAGAGGTAAAGTATGGATTTTCTTCCAAATAGCTTAAATCAGGTTAGTGAAATTTCGCAAGGACTTCAGGTTGGTGCCGGTAATCAGGTCAACCTTAATGACGATACTTTTGCAAACCTTTTAAACTCAAAACTCGACGGGCTTGCCGGTCAGGGAATGGAAGTTTATACCCAGCTTATGGGACCGATGGGTGTTCCTGCAGGATTGAATATTGAAGGGCTTACAGATCCGTTTAAGGTTAATACGATAGACAATAGTTCCATTGCAGAACTATCTTTAAACCAGTCTGAAGCAAACGGAGAAGATGAGAATGTTATAAAAGCCGCTGGTAACAAACTGGAAAATTTGTTTCAGGATATAGGCAGCCGCGGCAGCAGTATTGCTGACTTGTTCAGTATGAAATCTCCGGATAACCACTTAAATCTTGCATCTGCGCAGGATAGGTTGCAGAGCGGTCTCGGGCAGTTTATGCAAAAACACGCGGCAACACTTTATGGTGCTATGGGCAAAACTATTGTTCATAATCTCGGGGATATTTTATCTGCAATTTAGTTTATTGACTTGTTACGCCTTGTTTTTGTAAAATAAAACTGTTGAGGCTCGTATGAAAAAATTTTTATTATACCTTTTTATACTTTTATTTTCCGGCAGCTGTTATGCTGCGGAGGGCGGTTTTAATAACATTCCGGTAAATTCTGCCGTATATTACAATCCTGATACGGAAACCTGGGACGCCTCCTGTTCCGGGAAATGTATAAAGTTTACTAAAAATCTTACAGACGGCAGTAACAAATTTTCTGTTTATTGTACGAACGGTTTGGAATATGACCCTAATTCTACGGAAGAGTTTTTTTATAAAGGGGATTTAATCGGGTATAACCGGAATAATTTAAAATTCCACCGGCTTTATTTTGAAGACGGAGAGTTAAAAACAGAAAAACTGAATGAAAAAGAACTGCAGGAAATTTTCCCTGATTGTAAAATAATACGTGTTTCAAATTTTAATGACAATACGATAAAAATTAAACGCCCATTATTTAAGGATAAAAAATTTCTTATTATGAACGATACAAACACTATGTTTTATAATTATTATTTTGAAAACCTTGACAACTCCGGTGAGGCTTTTAATTGTATATTTACGCCAAAGCGGGCGAGAAAATATTATTTTTCCCCCAGAGAAAAAAGTGTTTTGTATAATAAATATACTATTCTTATAAGATATATGATTTAGAGAACAGCATGAACGGAATTATTTTTGATTTTAACGGAACATTGTTTTTGGATTCAAAGTTGCACTATGATGCGTGGCGGATTTTTTCAGAACGTTTGAGAGGGTATCCGTTTACGGATGAAGAGATGCAAAAGTATATGTTTGGCAGAACAAACTCTGATATTATAGAGTATGCTACCGGCAAAAAGCCGTCTGTACAAACCGTTGAAAGGCTTGCAAAGGAAAAAGAGTCTCTTTATCGTAATGAATGTCTTAAACATCCTGAAATCCTTAAACTTGCGCCGGGGGCTGAGTCATTCCTTGATTGGCTTTGTGTAAATAATATTCCGCGGACTATTGCAACTATGTCCGAGTGGGATAATGTTGCATTTTATATTGAAAACTTTAAACTGGAACGCTGGTTTGATTTGGATAAAATAGTATACTCGGACGGCAAAATTCCCGGCAAACCTGCGCCTGATATTTATGAAATTGCAGCATTTAATCTGGGGCTTAAACCGGAAGATTGTGTGGTAATTGAAGATGCAATTTCCGGTATCAATTCCGCAAAAGCTGCAAAAATCGGTAAAATTATAGCAATATCTTCTGTTGAACCGGTTGAATATTATGAAAAAATAGATGGTGTAAGTGAAATAATACAAAGTTTTGATGAGATTGACCGTTCAATTTTCCCCACGGCTAATGTAGGTCAACGAATAACCGGATAAAGAAGAGAATGTCAAATTTCTGGGCTTGTTAAGCTAGGAAAGTTCCTCAGTTTCAAGGTAGCTCTGGGCACACGCTTCGCTTGAGTATTTTTTTGCTGTTTCAACGGCGCGTTCGGCAATTTCTTTTAAATCAGGACGTTTAATGATTTCCCGCAGCTTGTCTTCAAGTTCATCTACTTCGCAAAGGAAACCGTTTACACCGTCTTCTATAATTCCGTCTACGCCGTCACCCCTTGTGCATACGGTAATACATCCGCTCGACATTGCTTCAAGGTAGACAAGTCCAAAGGTTTCGTGTACTGAAGGGAGTACAAAAATATCTGATGCGCGCATGCGTTCTAACACCCTGTCATGTGATAAATGCCCCAGAAAAACGACATCAGAGGACATTTTCATTAATTTTTGTTTTTCAACGCCGTCTCCTATTACGGTAAGTTGTACGCCTTCTATGTTTTTGCAGGCAGCGATAACTTTATCAACATTTTTGCGTTTAATTAAATTTGCACAGGTCAGGACTCGTTTGAAGTCGGATTTTATACCGTCCATATAGCGCGGTTTTTGTTTTATTTGTGTAACCGGTGACGGTGTATCTACGCCTGATAGCGCCGTAAAAGTTTTTGAAATATACATAGGATATTCTTTTATGAAACGGTTTTTTAATACGATAGACCGGCATGCGATATTTTCAGCTTTTTTGTACGCTTTTTCAAGTTCACTTTTAAAATAAAGTTTGTAAATCGGGTTGGTTAAAACATCAAAGTCGGATGCGTGAACGCCGGCTGTAAATTCAACGCCTAAATGCAGTGCAAAGATTTCTCCCGACGGCATGTGCGCAAATATTTTGTCATATTTGTCAAGTTCTATACCTTTGAGTTTGTTTTTTATATTAAACCAGAACGGGGTGAAATAATTTACATTGTACACGTTTCCGTACCACCCTGTCCGGTAAAACGGTTTTTTGCGGATAAAGGAGTTTAGAAGAAAATTGGGTTTAATAACATCAACCTTATGTCCTTGAAGTTCCCAGGATTTGACAAAGTTATACAGAGTTTTGGGAGTATTAATCTCATCTTCTTTAACCGGATACAAATCTGTTATCATCAATATTTTCATCACACATCTCCATACTTATTTTTCTCAAAACAGAGAATATTAATTAACGAAAACGCCATTACTATTATTAACAGAACAACAGCCAGCGCTGATGCGTAGCCTAAATCAAGGTTTTCAAACGCGCGTTCATAAATATAGTATACAATAGTTTTGCTGGAATTTAAAGGTCCGCCTTTTGTCATAACATAGATTTCCGCAAAGACTTTCATTGCGGATATTGAACTTATTGTTGTAACAAGGGCAATAACCGGCATGATGTGCGGAATTGTAACAGTAAGATGTTTGTTAAAAAATCCGGCGCCGTCTACATCACACGCTTCATAAAGCTCTTGCGGCACCGACATAAGTGCTGCAAGGTATATCATCATATAATAGCCGATACCCTTCCATATTGTTACAAACGCTACGGAAATTAACGCAAATCTTGTATCAGTAAGCCATCCGACAGGATTAATACCAAGAAGTGAAATTATGTAGTTTAAAATTCCTTCCTGCGCATAAAGCCATTTAAATGCAATAGCTGCTACAACAATGGAAACTATAACCGGAAAATAAATAAGAAGTTTGTATAATGTTATACCCCTTAGTTTCTGATTGATAAGGATTGCCAGAAACAGCGGAAAAATTACAAGAACAGGAACGGCAATAATCAGGTAAAGAAATGTATTTAAAAGAACCTGATAAAATATATGTGAATGAAAAAGTTTGATATAGTTTTCAAATCCTACCCACTGAGGATTATAAATAGAGCCGGAATAATCCTGAAACCCTAAAAATATTGTTTGGACAAACGGAATAAAAAAGAAAACGGTAAGTACGGCAATTGCCGGCAAAAGTAATAAATATGGAGAGTATTTTGCATAAAATTTCATATTAAAATCCCGTTCAATACAATTGTATCAATCAGGATAAAAAATACAATACAGCCGGTATAGGAGATTTTGGAAAAAGTAATCTCCGACAGAAAAATTTTCAATACATTTTTTAGCTTTTGT
>CASELB010000114.1 GCA_949288685.1 uncultured bacterium | reverse complement strand
TTACACGCGTCCATACTTTTTTCATATCAGGAAGTTAATATCTTTCAATCATAAAAAATTTTTACTATACTCCAAAAAATTTGTGAAGATTATAAATATACGCGGCGCCGCCGGAAAAGCCTGCGGCGCCTCGTATCTAAAACTAATATCTTGCAAGATACTTATCAAGCTCCCATTGAGAAACGTAGGTTCTAAACTCATCCCATTCGTGTTCTTTAGCGGTAACAAATTCGTGCATAATATGCTGCCCCAAAGCTGCATTTGCAATCAACGACTTGTCAAGATAATAAAGTGCTTCTTTTAAACTGCCCGGAAGTGAATCAATTTTTTGTTTTTTACGTTCTTTATCCGATAGTTTATAAATATTGCTTTCCACAGGAGCCGGCGGTTCTATTTTGTTTCTGACACCGTCCAGGCAGGCTTCAAGAATAGTCGCAAACGCTAAATACGGGTTACAAGCCGGATCAGGAGAACGCAGCTCTACTCTTGTAGCGTTACCTCGTTTTGCAGGAACTCTTAATAATGCACTCCTGTTTGCAAGAGACCAGGCAAGATACACAGGTGCTTCATATCCCGGGACCAAGCGTTTATAGCTGTTTACTGTAGGGTTAAGTATTGCCGTAATGCTTTTTATATTCTTTAACAAGCCGCCAACAGCATATTTTGCCGTATCACTTAATTGGTATTCTGTATCCGGGTCATAAAATGCATTTTTTCCGTCTGAAAAAAGCGAAATATTGCAGTGCATACCTGAGCCGTTTATACCATATATCGGTTTGGGCATAAATGTTGCGTGAAGATTATGCTGAGTAGCAATTGCTTTAACTGCCATTTTAAAAGTTACGACATTATCGGCAGTAGTAAGTATATCCGAGTATTTGAAATCAATTTCATGCTGCCCGTCTGCAACTTCGTGGTGCGATGCCTCTATGTCAAAACCCATTTCTTGCAGGCAGGCAACAATATCGGAGCGCACATTTTCGCCTAAATCATCAGGACCTACGTCATAATATCCGGCACTATCCTGAGTTTGAGTTGTAATATTTCCGTCTTTATCTCTGTTAAATAAAAAGAACTCGGCTTCCGGTCCCATATTCATTGAAAAGCCCATCTTGTCAGCTTCTGCCATAATTCTTTTAAGATTACATCGCGGACAACCTTCAAAAGGTGTTCCGTCCGCATTGTGTATATCACATATTAACCTTGCGGAGCGCATACCGTCGCGTTCTTGCCACGGAAGTATTTGAAAAGTATTCATATCCGGATAAAAATACATATCGGATGTTTCAATATTTCTAAAACCTTTGATGGAAGAGCCGTCAAGCATAATTTCATTTGCAAGAATTTTATCAATGTGCTCTGCAGGAACAGACATATTCTTTACCTGACCGTTAATATCGACAAATTGCAGCTTAATAAATCTGACATTATTTTCCATTATTAATGCTTTAATATCAGACGCTGTATAACTTTCCCCGTTCAGCGGCACATGCATAAAATCTTTCATCGGTTTCCTCCTTTTTTAATCTCCGAACTACACCCTATAAATGTTCTTAATACACTTTATTAAAATATATTTTTCCGCAAAGGTCAATATTTACGATATTAAGAATAAATAAAGGTGATAACCTGCTTTTACACTTGCAAGTGCAGCTTGTTTACGCAATAATGCTAATATGTTTGAATCACTTTCATCAAGACTACAGGATATAATACGGAGTACATCCGGCGGTAATGAATTAACGCAGGAAAATATGCATGATGCAATAAGAGAAATCCGTCGTGCATTGTTAGAAGCCGATGTAAACCTCCGTGTCGTAAAATCATTCATATCAAACATAAAAGACCGTGCAGAGGGTGAAAACGTAATTCAAGGTGTAAACCCGTCCCAACAGCTTGTAAAAATAGTACATGATGAACTTGTTAAACTGCTCGGAGAAGAGCTTAGACCTCTTAATTTAACCGGTCACCCTTCTCTTATTATGATGTTAGGACTTCAGGGTTCCGGAAAAACTACATCATCCGCTAAACTTGCCGTTAAACTTAAAAAAGAAGGGAAAAATCCTCTTCTTGTAGCCTGCGATATCTATCGTCCGGCTGCAATAAACCAACTGCAAATTCTCGGTAAAGAAATTGAAACGGAAGTTTTTACAAAAGAGTCTAAAGACGTAACGGACATTGTACGCTCGGCAATGGATTATGCTAAATCAAACGGGTTTAATGTACTTATTCTTGATACGGCAGGCAGACTCCAGATTGATACGGATATGATGGCAGAACTTCTGCTTATCGACAGAATTTTTGCGCCTCAGGAAAAACTGCTGGTAATAGATTCTATGACCGGACAAGAGGCTGTTAATGTTGCTGAAAACTTTGATGCACAACTAAACCTGACAGGACTTGTCCTGACAAAACTGGACGGGGATTCACGCGGCGGCTCTGCTTTAAGTGTAGTTTACTGCACCGGAAAACCTATAAAACTTACAGGTACCGGCGAAAAACTAAACGCACTTGAAGATTTTTATCCTGAGAGAATGGCAACAAGAATCCTTGGAATGGGTGATATTGTATCATTAGTTGAACGCGCGCAGGAAGTTTTTGATGAAAAAGAAGCAAAAGAACTTGAAAAGAAAATGGCAAAAGCAGAATTTTCTTTCAACGACTTCTTAAAAATGCAAAAACAAATGAAAATGTTTGGTTCATTTGACCAACTTCTCGGCATGATTCCGGGGTTAAATATGTCAAGTGATGATAAACAACTTATTTCAAGAGAAGGAGAAAAACAGTTTAAGCGCATAGAGGTCTTTATCTCTTCGATGACGCCGGAAGAAAGAGAAAATCCTGATATTATTAACTCCGGCAGAAAAAAAAGAATTGCCGCAGGTTCAGGAATTCCGCTCCACGATATTAATATTTTTATAAAACAGTTTGAACAAATGCGTCAGATGATGAAAGGGGTTAATGATATGAAAAAATCATTTGGCAAATTTGGAGGCGGCGCCGGCAGTTTACTCGGCATGAAAAAAATGATGAGTCAGCTCCAAAAAGGGCGCAGATTTTAATAAGAACATATTGATCCGAAAATAAGGAATTTAATGTTTATCCGGAATAAATTAGCATTCATACTGACAAATGCAAGATATCGCGCACTCCCTCAAAGTGTAATAAGTATCGTTGTAATAATTTGTGCGGCACTACATTGTAAAACATTTACTGTTTTAAATGCAATTCTTGCATTTAGCGGTGTAATATGTGTTCACTTAAGCGCCAACCTTTTTGATGATTTTTTTGATTATATACAGGGAAGCGTAACAGAGAGGAATAAAGTTATGACCGGACGCGCACTTAAATGCGAAAATATTATAAACGGTAAAGCCACACTTGCTCAATTTTTTTTCTGGGCATCCTGTTTCGGAATAATTGCCGGAATTATCGGACTGTACTTCATTATAAAAATAGGGCTGCCCGTACTATATTTCATAATATCCGGTGCTTTTTTAACTGTTTTTTATAGTGCTCCGCCCTTAAAACTCTCTTACAGAGGGCTTGGGGAATTAACAATCGGACTAATGTTCGGACCGCTCTTAGGCTGCGGGGTTTATTATGTATCAACAGGAGGAATACTTACTTCAACCGCTATAATTTTATCAATTATAACAGGACTGCTTGCGGCTAATATCGTTTATGTTCACTCAATTATAGATATGGATGCCGACAGAGCCTGTAAGAAAACTACTCTTGCAATTCTTCTAAAAAATGATTATCTGAGATTTCTGGCATTATTTTTATTTACAATTATTCCATACGGACTGACTTTTATTTTATCCCCCACTCTCGGATTTATACAACTTATTACACTTCCTGCCGGCATATATTTGTTATACGTTATGAGAGATAAAAAAAGGCACAAATTTTTGTTTAAGCTAATTCCGCAGCAAATGTGGAAAACTGCTATAAAAACGGGCAATGAATTATTTTACTCCCGCTGGCTGCTTGCCAGAGATTTTATGACCCTGTTTGTAACCGTTATTTCAATATACTATATTATTAAGGCGGTATTATGAAACCTGAGGAACTATTATATTTCCCGATATGGTATTTTAAAATACGCGTTTTAAAGAAACAAATCCCGCTTCAAACCGTAATATTTGTTACAAATGAGTGCAATTACAAATGTAAACATTGCTGCGTAGATAAATCCGCCCCGCATAGTATGAGCTATAATGAAATCAAAGAACACTTAATATACTCATATAAATGCGGTTCGCGATTCGTTGATTTTGAAGGAGGCGAAGCAGGAAGGGGTAAATATAGTGAGAAATCAGATACCCCACTTGGCGAAATAACTGGTGAATATAAAACAATAAACGACCTCTGCGCTCTTGCAAAGTCAATCGGTTTCTACTCTACAACAGTCACAACTAATGCAAGCTATGATTTTTCTTTTTTGAATGCAGACCATATTTTTATTAGTCTTGACGGGATAAAAGCGCACGATATTATACGCGGAGAAGGAGCTTTCGAGAAGTTAAAGGAAAATATTGCTAAATTCCCTTATCCTGAAAGAGTTTCCGCCAATATGGTAATAAACCCGATTAACAAAGATGAGATTTCTGATGTACTTGAGTTTGTCCAAAACAGCCCATACATAAACGGTATTTCTTTTAATTTTTATAATCCGGTCAACGGAGAAACCGCATTATGTATCAATAAACGCGAAGATATAGTAAACACTATTCTTAAATATAAAAAAAACGGATATAAAATTTTAAACAGCAAAAGAGGGCTAAAGTATCTAATCCGCCCTGATTTCAAAAAAGACTGCTGGATAACTAATTTCATAACCCTTGACGGAAAAAGATATTCCGGCTGTCCTGATAAAACATACTGCAATATTTGCGGTCTGGGTATGGGCGGAGAAATGCGCGCGCTATACGATTTTAATATTGAAACAATTTTATCCGGATTAAAGCTAAGAAATTTATCATAATAATAAAAAGAAGGGTGCAAATGCACCCTGAAAATCCAACTATCACAAATCAATATATTAAGTGTTTAAAAATTGCTCTCTCTTCTTATAGAGGTTTGTTCCACAAAGATTCGCTGAACTTGTTTTGAACCATAGCAGATTCAACAGAAAGTGCAACGTTAGACGGTGTGAAAACAAACACCATATCACCAACTTTTTGCGGAGTGCCGTTTAATGCGTGAGCTGCGCCGCAAACAAAATCAATTGTTCTTTGGGATTGTTCTTTGTCTAAAAGATGAAGATTAAGAACAACAGTATTTTTATCTTTTAATTTTTTAACAATTTGAACAGCCTCACCAAATGAACGCGGTTCCATAATTGTAACTTCGCCTGTGCGGTAATTGGGGTGAGAAACAACTTTATTTTCTCTGTCTCTATCCCAGCGATTTTCATTTTTAGGACTATACATTACATCTAATGCAGCATTGCCGTCAGAAATATATTCTTCCCCCTCATCATCGAAAACAAACGGATCATCGTCTCTTCCTTCAAAGCCTTTTTTTATAAAACTAATTATTCCGTTTAAACCATCTGATAAAGTCATTATTTATTTTCCTCCAATTTTTTAACTAAATAATTTTCTACCAATTCTTATCATAGTTGCACCGTGCTTGACTGCAATATGATAATCATTACTCATTCCCATAGAAAGTTCTGACAGCTTGTATCCAAACTTCTCTTCAAGCTCTTGTTTAAATTGTCTGACTTTTTCAAACAAATATTCAAGCTCGCTCTCTTCTGCCGCAAGAGGTGCCATACTCATTATTCCGCGAACCGCTAGCCCCTCAAGGCTGATTATACGTTCAAAATCCCTTAGCATCCCTTCTTTATCATACCCGAACTTTGTTTCTTCACCCGCACTGTTTAGTTCAAGAAGAACTTTCTGCCTCTTTCCCATCTCCAATGCATACTCTGAAATAATTTCAGCGATTTTCAGCGAGTCAACAGACTGGATATAATCAAAATACTTAACAATCTTTTTAGCTTTATTGCTTTGTACGTGTCCGATAAAATGGAAAGTCGATTTTTCCTTAAGCTCTTTACACAATGACTCAATTTTCGATATTCCATCATTAACGCGGGATTCTGCAAAATCCCTTAACCCGCATTCAAAAGCCAGTTCTATTGCCGTTTTATCGTAGTATTTTGTTACAGCAACAATATTTGGTTTACAAGGTGCAATCCTGTTTTTGATAAGTAGAAGATTTTTATTAACCGTGTCTCTATCCATTCCCCTACCCTCTTCTTGATTATATAATAACTTTCATGGGCAGACAAATATATCATTGTAAATATTTTTGCCTCTTTTACCCTTTCGCTGAAAGCCATGATTTACATGTATTTCAGCATGTGTGCAATGTGTTAAGTTTTGTAAATCCATGCCCTTTTGTAACATACTTGACAAACTTTTTATCCAAAAGGGCATGCCTTTACATTAATCTAACTATTGCCCTAAGTATACAAGCGTTTCAAGTGTAGAACTTGCTGTATTGAATACACGTGAATTAGCCTGTACAAGTCTCTGCGCAAGTATCATTTCCGATAACTCGTCAGAGAGTTCAACGTTTGATGCTTCCAAGCCACCTGTTTGAATTGTACCAAACGCTGCATATCCTGCAACACCGAAGTATGGTGTACCGGCGTTTGAACCTATTGTCCAGAGATTGTTACTTTCGGATTCAAGCCCGCTCTCGTTTACAACCATACACATCTCAAGCATAAGGTTGCCGTAATCAAGAACATCCTCGTCCATGTTAACATCGTCACCTGTAATCTTAACAAAATCATTTGTTGTAATTTGCCAGGTCATTTCATTGTTCTCGTCAACAACAACAGTAAGCCTTGAACCATCAGAGTATATAGCTTCAATTATACCGTTATTATTTACTCCCCAATCCTCAAGAGTTACCGCTGCGTTATAAGAACCTGCCTCATCAACATCAGCAGAGTAGTTGGTAATTTTTGAAGAATAAGTATCCGTTCCTTCTGTCTTCTCAACATTTGACAACGCAAGCTCTTCTACAAAGTTTGAACCGCCTTCCTCCGGCGTTTCAAACTCAATTGCAATATCTGCATCCGCTGCAACAAAGTTAATCATACCGTCAGCGACTGCAACCGTAACCTTATCGTCAGCA
>CASELB010000113.1 GCA_949288685.1 uncultured bacterium | reverse complement strand
CTTTATATACATGTAGGTTAATAAAGGTTAGTACAGGTAGGTAAAAATGTTCTTGCTATTGTATAGACAGATGTCTTTAATAAGACAGCGAAATAGCTTAACAAAGCAATTGATGGATGAAAAGCAAAAACTTTATGACATCCAATCATACGCAGCTACCTTAGGGCAGGGGAGATTGACACCGGCGTCTATTGCATCATTACCCGGGTCAGTATTTGGAGATGGTTTCAGGTTTATGAATATGAGCAATCAAATTGCTCTTCAATCAGCTACTCAAAAATTTAGTATTTTTGAACAGGCAGGCATGATGCCGCAAGGCGGTACACCTGCACAACAACAGCAAATGAGAAGATATTATTTCAATTGTTTTGCGGAACAGGCGTTCCAACAAATGAGAAAAGGTAAAGAAATAGAATTAAATAAATTGGAAAAGGAAATAGATTTAAGAACAGCGCGTATACAACAAAGACTGCAAGCTGTAGAAGCCGAATTACAAAGCGTTGAGGGTGCAGTAGAAAATCGTTCACAAGACGCACCTAAGTACGGATAAATAGTGTAGAATGTTGATGAATGTGTAGTATACCTTTATTAAAAACTCTCTTTCGGGTCTTCCTGAAAGAGTTTTTTTTATTTTTTAGCACAAATCAGAACAGCATTTGTTTTTAAAGATATCTCTTTTCCTGTTAAGAAATTCTCAACATCCTTAATAAATTTATTAACTACACTTTCCGGAAAATACATAAGGAAACGTTCTTTTGTACACTTGGTTGATGGCGATGGAGGCGTAGTAAACCATTTTTCTACCATATCACGCTGTACAATGTAGTTTGATTTTACAACCTGTAAATTAACTTCCGGATTTTCAAATCCAGCTTCTTCAAGGTTTTGTTTTAAAGTCTTTTCATCAAAGTTAAACAGCGGATCAAGCGGATTTTTGGAAAATTCTTCTTCGGCAGCTTTAAATTCATCATATCTGTCAATAAATGAAGGGTGCAAAAGTTCCCAATATTTGGTATTGGAACGTATAATCGGCTCAAAAGCGCAGAATAAACCGCCATGCCTTAGAACCCTGTAGACTTCATTAATAGCTGCCTGCTTGTCAACAATGTGTACAAGAACAGAACGCATTAGTGCTTTTGTTACGGTACATTCATTGAGTGCCAGATGTTCGCATTCTGATAGTAAAAATTCATACCCTTCAGTGATGCCGTTGTTTTCTAAAAATTCTTTGCAACTGTCAAGACAATCCTGAAACTTGTCGGAAAATATTACTTTTCCTTCGCACTGCTGCATTTCAAGAGCTTTCATACCTAAAAGCCCTGTTCCTGTTCCTATATCGAGTACTACATCATTGCGGGTAATTTGAGCATAAGTAAGTATTACATCTCTTACCGCTTCAAGCCACTTCATATTTTGAACTTTCATTTCGTCTGTAAGAGCGGCAAATCTTGTTTCATTTAACCATTGTGACCAGTTTTGACAAATTACTTTCATATTTTAATTCCTCTTGATTGTAACAGGCGGCGGCTGAATGTATAATGGCTTTAGCTTTTGCCATATATTATCTTCGCCTGGCGTTTTTTCTGAAATTATTTCAAACATAACTTCACCCAAAGGTAAATTTGCTTCCTGATAAGATAATACACTATTTCCTATGTCTTTGTATCGTTCAAATAATGTGTTATCTGTAATTATATTTCTGTTTTTTGCAAGTTTATCAATATCTTCAATATTAAGAGCACCCGCAATTTTCCCGTCCCAGAGATACCCCATATTTTTGCGGGCGTCAAGGATTACAAGCGGGTTATCGAACTTAGCGGCTTTGGCAAGAATTTCTAAGGAGGAAATTCCGAAAACTTTTGCCCCTGTTTCTTGTGCCATAACCCTTGCTGTAGTCACTCCCGCCCTTATACCTGTAAAACTGCCGGGTCCTATATTTACGCCCAGAATTTTAATATCTTTCGGGGTTTTATTGTGTTTTTTTAGTATTTCCGCAATTGTAGAGATTAAATACGCGGAGTGGTAGTTGGCGGTATCGGATTTTATTTCTTTTGATTCCAGTATTTTTCCGTTATCACCCAG
>CASELB010000112.1 GCA_949288685.1 uncultured bacterium | reverse complement strand
TTTTTTTTTGGACTTTAATTTAAAACCCGTATAATTCCTCTTCCATATCGCAGTCTAAATCAAATCCGCTGTTTTCAATATAATTCATCACCTGTTCTTTATATTCATCAGGGATTTTGGAATCATTGAGGCGCCCTTGAATTTCGCACACAGTATTATCCAGAAGCCTTATGCAGACCTGCGGCTCACCGTTTTTAACAAGAATACGGAAATTAAACTCTTTTACATAAATCTCGCTCTTCACTCCTTTGGTACACCAGGTTTTATACGACAGTGCGTTAAGAAGTTCAGCGTTTTTCGAGACTTCTTCATTCGTACGTGCTGCAGAAACTTCAATCCACCCGTCTTTAATCTTGCGCCCGCTATTATCTAATAAAAACATTGATTTTAAATGTTGTTTATAGAGTTTTGAAATATCAAACTGAAAATCTTTATCCAGCGCAACTGCACCTTCAACATCCGCAAGCAGCTCTTCAAAAAACGTATTGTGAAAAACCGGCGGCAGATTATCATTTGAAGGTTTTAGATTTTTTAAAAGTGAAGAAATAGTTATTAACGCTACGGCAGGAGAGTAGTTTTTTAAACCTTCATTCCAATCCCGCAGAATATTAACGCGCTGCTCTTCTGTTTCTTTTGTTTTTCCCGAAAGATTTTTCTCGCATTTTTTATTAAAACTCCGAACAGCCCAATTATAAAAATCTTTTATACCGTTAAATTTTTCTATAGGCGCCTTAAATTGGCGCATGCAGGTATAATCCAGCCCTTCAAACTGCGAGGCTTTCATCATTCCAAACGCAGGCGTTATATTCATCTGCGGGGTATAAAACATAACTCTGTCTATTTTCATATTTAATTAAGGGGAATGCCTTTCTAATTATTTCATCTTTATTGTAACATACTCAAAAACTTTATACACAATTCCCGGGGCAAAATGATACACACCATTTGCCGGAGTAATTTTTAACATCGAATTTTTAGTATCAATTTCAGATACAGTTGCAAGAAACTCTTTGTTTGCAGCCTCAAAAGTTACATACCCCCCGCGGGATTGAATTTCGCCAATAGTAAAATTATTTGCCTCCAAAGCCGCCAGTGTATATTCCAATAATTCTTCCGCATCTAATTGAAATATCTTAACACAAGCATCGGATTCTATATCTGCGGGTGTGGTAAGGGAATTAACCGGCTGCCCGTTGGGAGCAACAAGCTGAACGGGCGGTTGATAAGAAGCACCCTTTGCCTGTTGCACCGGCTGTGCTTGAACTTTTACCGGCTCTGTCTTTGTTTGCACCGGTACTGCCTGAACTCTTACCGGTACAACATTCGTAGTTTTTTGCTGAGAACTCTCCGGTTTAGAAAGATTAACCGCCTTTACCTGCGGCTGTTGTTTTTGTGTATCAATTGGCGCTAAATTCACAGCCTTAACAGCGGGAATGACACGGGGAGTCTGGGTATTATCCGCATAAACTGCAGTGTTCAGCCCGGTTATTATAAACAAAATAATGCCCGCCTTTATTCTTTCCATGTTGCCCCCGATGCAATATCCACATCTAATTTAACTTTAAGCGGCTGCCCCAGCTCCATAGAATCTTTTACAAGCGTTTTTATTTCTTCCAGCTCTGTTTTAGGTACTTCAAAAATAAGCTCGTCATGCACCTGCAAAACCATTTTTGTTTTGTATCCGCCCTCAGCCAATCGCCTGTCCGCTTCAATCATTGCCATTTTAATCAAGTCCGCGGCACTTCCCTGTAGGGGCTGGTTAATTGCTGCCCTCTGCGCAAACTCTCTTATCTGGAAATTAGAACTTCCAAGTTCCGCCCCCAGATAACGCCGTCTGCCATACATTGTTTCCACATAACCGTGTTCAGCAACAAACTCCCGTTCATAATCCATATACTCACGGACTTTAGGGAAGTGTTCAAAATACTTATCTATAAACTCCTGCGCCTCCGCTGCGGTTACACCTATGGATTTTGCAAGCCCGTATTTCGATTGTCCGTATACAATACCGAAATTAACAGCTTTTGCCTTACGTCTCATATCTTTGGTAACATCTTCCGGCTTTACACCAAACACTTTTGAGGCAGTTCTTGTATGAACATCTATTCCTTCATTAAACGCCTCTATTAAGTGTTCATCTCCTGATACATGCGCAAGCAGCCTCAATTCTATTTGGGAATAATCAGCAGATAAAATAACACTATTCTCTCTGTCCTGTGCACAAAATGCACTTCTGATTTTGTTTCCTTCCTCAGTTCTTATCGGAATATTCTGCAAGTTAGGATTTGACGAAGATAATCTGCCTGTTGTTGTAAGCGCCTGATTAAACGTCGTATGCACCCGCCCGTCACGCTTATCTACAAGTGTCGGCAAGACATCAGTATATGTCGATTTAAGTTTACTAAACTTTCTGTGCTGCAAAATATAATCACAAATCTCATTATCTTCGGCAAGTTCCTCCAACACCTCGGCAGAGGTTGTTCTGGATTTCTTTTTCTTTGATTTTATTCCGAGTTTGTCATAAAGAACTTCCGCAACCTGTTTGGGCGAATTGATATTAAACGGACTTCCCGCCATCTGATATATTATATCTTCAAGCTCAGCAAGTTTTTCTCTCATATAAGAAGAAAGTTCTTCCAGATACTCTGAATTTATTGCAACACCTGTATTTTCCATCTTTGCAAGCACCACGGTCAAAGGAACTTCTATATCATTAACCAATTTCTGTTCCTTATCAGTAAGATTTTCCCGCCAGTATTTTGCAAGTTCTTTAATTGTATACGCGCAATCACAAGCATAGACTTTATCATCAACATTTGGCATACCGCGTTCAAGCATAATGTGATTAATAAAATCCAACCCTTGAGCATCCAGTGAATGATTACGATTAGGGTCGCTTACATAACTTGCAAGCAAAACATCATAACTTAAGCCGCGATATACAATTCCGCGGTCTAACAGAGCTTTAATATCGGATTTTGCATCCCAGGAAATTTTTTTAACTTTTTCCGACTCAATAACAGGGCGCAAAATATCAAAATATTCAAGACTGAAATAATAACTCTTATCAGAACATACCGCAAAACCGGTAAGTTCTTTTTTATCTTCAGTATAAAGCGCTTTCAGAGCAATCTCACCGGCTTTTATTAATTCAGAGGCAACAGTCTTTGCCGTATCAATATCCGGTATAACCGTGCATTCAAAATCCACATCATTTACAGTTTCTTTTAGTACCTGTGTAAACAGGTTTTGTTGTATAGCCCCGCCGGCATTATCCTGTTTAGGTGTAATTAAAATCTGTTGCTGCTCTATAGGCTGATTATCATCACAGGTTGACGGGGAGTTAAACGCTGACAAAATTTTGTTAATATTTTTTATAAAACTATAAAACTGCATTCCGCGCAAAAAATCAGATACTTTTTCAAGTTCAGGCATAACAACACAGGCAGAGTTTATATCAAAATCAATATCGACATCTCTTATAATTGTAGCCAGTTCTTTACTTAATATTGCATCCGCTTTGCCGGCACAAATCTTTTCCCTTAAGGCTTTTTCCGGTATATTTTCACAATCGGCAAGTACAGCCTCCAGATTTGGATAACGGGTCAGAAGTTTTTGCGCAGTCTTCTCTCCAATCCCTCTAATACCCGGGATATTATCACTCGTATCTCCCCTTAGCCCTTTATAATCGGTAATCTGTTGGGGATAAACACCCAGTTTTGCATAAACCTGATTTTTGTCATATTCAATAAGTTCACCCTTACTCGGAATTAAGACCTTAACATGTCCTTCATCGTCAATAAGTTGAAACGCATCTTGATCTCCTGTCAAAATTAATGTATTATTACCCGATTCCGATGCAATTCTGGAAATAGTGCCTATTACATCATCCGCTTCAAAACCTTCCTTGGTATAAATCGGAATATCAAACGCTTTAAGCCCTTCAACAATCAGCCCCATTTGAATACGCATTGCATCAGGCATTGTTTCACGGTTAGCTTTGTATTGTTCATACTTTTCAACCCTGAAAGTCTGTCTTCCGACATCAAACGCAACAGCAATAAAATCCGGTTTTATCTTTAAAAGCAAATCGAAAACCGCTTTAAAAAAGCCGTAAACAGCCCAGCTCGGAACATTTTGGGCAGTCTTCATACCGGAACGTTCCAAAGCAAAATACTGCCTGAACGCTAGTGAATGACCGTCTATTAAGATTAAAGTTTTTCTCATGCTATTTCCGCTTCACTCTTTTGCGGCAAAGGGATTAACTCTGCCTGATTCATGTTCTCTACCATCTCTTTTGTTATAACGTATTTGGTTACATCCTCTTTTCCGGGGATTTCGTACATAATATCAAGCATAAGTTCTTCAACTATAGACTTAAGCGCACGTGCGCCCGTCTTACGTTTGATAGCTTTCTGTGCAATAAGAGTAATAGCATCGTCTTCAAACTCTAAATCAACACCATCCATTTTTAACAAACATTGATACTGTTTAATTACTGCATTCTTCGGCTCTGTTAAAATCATCTTAAGTGTTTTTTCATCAAGAGCATCCAGAACGGCATAAACAGGAATACGACCGATAAATTCAGGTATTAAGCCAAATTTAAGCAAGTCTTCCGGCTGTAATTTTTTAAGTAATTTTGCCTGTTGTGCTTCTTTTTCCGCTTGCGTTGCAGGAGCCTTGGAACCAAAACCGATAGATGAACCTTCTTTTACACGATGCTCAATGATTTTATCCAAATCAACAAACGCTCCTCCGACTATAAAGAGGATATTCTTAGTATCAATTTGTATAAACTCCTGATGCGGATGCTTCCTGCCGCCTTGCGGAGGAACATTGGCGATTGTACCTTCAATCATTTTCAACAATGCCTGTTGAACACCCTCACCTGAAACATCACGGGTAATAGATGTATTTTCAGATTTTCTGGCAATCTTGTCAATTTCATCTATATAAATAATTCCGCGTTCAGCCTTCTGTGCATCATAATCCGCATTTTGATAAAGTCTTAAAAGAATATTCTCAACATCATCACCGACATAACCTGCTTCTGTTAATGTTGTTGCATCAGCAACCGCAAACGGAACATCAAGCATCTTTGCCAGAGTTTGCGCAAGGAGCGTCTTACCGCTTCCGGTAGGTCCTACAAGAAGTATATTTGATTTTTGGATTTCAACATCAGAATTCTCTTTGTTATGCAAAAGTCTCTTATAATGGTTATAAACAGCAACCGAAAGCACTTTCTTTGCATCATCCTGCCCTACAATGTGCTGGTCAAGATAAGCCTTAATTTCCTGCGGTTTTGGTATTGTTGAAGTATCCGTTTCCTGTTCTTCGTTCTGTTTTTGTTCTCCTGCGTTCTTGCCTTCAAAAAACTCTTCGTCCAAAATTTCATTACAGAGTTCTACACATTCATCACAAATATACACGTCAGGACCCGCAATCAGTTTTTTTACCTGATCCTGGGTCTTGCCGCAAAATGAACATTTTAGTCTGTCATTTGATGACATAATATTCTCCTATTACATAGAGTCTTTAGTAACGACCTTGTCAATCATACCGTACTCAAGAGCCTCTTG
>CASELB010000111.1 GCA_949288685.1 uncultured bacterium | reverse complement strand
TATTTCGTCATAAGTAAGTATACCTTCTTTTAATAAAGAATGTCCCTGAAACTTTGCTTCAATATTTTTTGCCAGGTTTTCGATATATTTGTTATCGACATAAGCGCTGTTTTTTGCTGACAGAATTTCCGTAATATCTTTTGCGAGAGCGGCTGATATTCCGGAGCCTGTGTCACGGGCTACAGAGTTAACAAAATCGTTGATTTGTTTTTCTGTAAGTATTTTGTATGCAGCATTTGAATCAAGTGTTGTAAATTTCGTAAACATTTCGGAAATTGATTCCTGATGTTTCTTAAAGAGTTTATTTATAAATTTTTTAAATTCTGATTCTCTTGGCTCTACTCTTCCTTCAATGATTGTACCGTACATCGCATTTAATTTTTCGTCATGCAAATCGGATTTGCGGCGAACTACCAGCGGTTCGTAAATTCTTTCAAAACCGTTGCACATAAGGGCAGTAAGAGTAGGTACCGCAATACCTGAAGTAAGCATCCAGAGGGTGTTATTTTGTCTTGCGATTTTAACCATCTGGTCTTTTACCATATCATCTCTGTTGTCTGCATCTTTTGCAATGCCCATATAATCTGCTATTGCAGATAAATCTTCGCTTTTTTTATTGCCTCTGTATAAATCAAACGGAACGTAGTTCGGGTCTTGAAATACGGATTTGTTTCTGCCCTGGTCATCTATGTAGCGTTTGTCTACATCAAACCCGTGAACAAATCTGGCGGGTCCGAAAATACCTATTTTCGGCCATAAAGCCATTGCTCCCAAGAAAGAAGCTAATCCGACAAATTCCATATGCTTAGGCATTGTAGCAACTCTTTTGGTTGTAAGGAATGAGGCAATGCCAAGACCGCCTAAAACCAGACCTACATCATTAGTTCTGCCGAGCTGGTGGTCATTGGCTGTGCCGGAGTAACCTTTGTATACGGATTTAATGTCATAAATTCTGTTTTTAAAAAATCTACCAATAGAACTAAAGAAACCGCCGTTTAATAAATGCCCTTGTCCCGGTTCCGGTTTAATCATATTAACCGAATCAGGTATATCGTTATGGTTTCTGTAGTGTTTTCTTGGCAGTTGAATATAGCGTTCCATGTTTACGTTGCCGGATTTTGCGTCAATGCCGGGTCTTTGTGTAAATGCTGTTTGGTTTTGAATTCTATCTATTGCCATATTACACCGCCATACTTTCTTTTGAGTTATCTATAATATGTTCATTACAAAGTTTTTTGCCCATCATTCTGGCTCTGATAATAGTATTAGCAACGCCAAAAACGGTAGACCCGACAGCCGTAAAGAAAAGCGCTTTACCGGCATGTTTTTTAAATCCTTTTGTGCCGGGCGCACCATTGTAAAATTCTTTTGCTGATTCTTTGAATGTATATCCGAGTGCGCGTGTACCTTCTTTGGTGTTTTTCCAGAAGTTTGATAAATGAGTTTTAACTTTTTCTTTTAACGGCGCATCTTTTTTGACCGGTTTGTTTCTTAATTTTGTGCCGCTTAAATAAGTATCATAATAAGAGTCCCAGTTTCCGCATGCTGCGAGAGCAACCCCGCATGCTGCCCATAAGAAAGAAGATACTCTTGATGCTGTTGTTGCAGTTGAAATAACATTTTTCAATATTGGTTTTGCTTCTGTTTCGGAATTATTGAGGTCTGTTCCTAGTCCGTTTTTTCTGGCAATTTTATCAAAGAATTCCGGTTTAACCAGGTCTATACGCGGAAATTCTACACTCTCCCATAATTTTTGATACTGGTATTGCGGTGCTAAATCTTCAATTATACGGTTGGTTGTATCTTCTCCCGGTTTTGGAGGTTCTTTGCCTATTACTTTAGGGAAAGGATATACAACATTTAAGTAAGGTTGTTCTATATCAACACCGGTAGCCCAGGAAACAGGTCTGGTAACAAGGTCTTTGGATAGGGTTTTGGCAAGAGCATAAAATATAACGCCTGTTGCCAGCTTCAATCCAAGTTTCTTGGCTTGCTGTGCTCCTCTTGCATCAAAAAATTGACTCATTGCATTAAATACGCCAATAAATGTTGCACTGCCCAGCAGGTAAGGAACACGCCCCATTGCCAGAAACTCAAAATAGTTTGAATTTACGTCACCTTTAAGTCCTTTTACAGGATATTCTATGAATGCGCTGGTCGTTCTGTTAAAACCTGCTACTGCCCTGTTTTTTATGTTGCTTGGAAGTACTTTAGGTTCCCCGTTTTCATGTTTTTGAGGTGCGGAATTTGCGCGCTCCTGACGCTTTGCACCATAATTAACCATCTCACCTGTTACTTTTGGTATCATAATAACTCCAAATACACTACCATATATATCAAAATTCAAAAATGTTTAAATTTG
>CASELB010000110.1 GCA_949288685.1 uncultured bacterium | reverse complement strand
GTGGCGCAGCTTGGTAGCGTACTACCTTGGGGTGGTAGGGGTCGCAGGTTCAAATCCTGTCGTTCCGATTTTTTTAGTGCTTATTTCCAGCTTAGCGGACAGGATTTGAACTCTGTATCTGTAGTTTCGGGCTAACCTCCCTCCCGGTCGGTTTTACGCCCAAAACGTCCTGTCATTCCGATTTTTTAGTACTCATTTCCGGCTTGGCGGACAGGATTTGAACTCTGTATCTGTAGTTTCGGGCTAACCTCCCTCCCGGTCGGTTTTTCGCCCAAAACGTCCTGTCATTCCGATTTTTTAGTACTCATTTCCAGTTTGGCGGACAGGATTTGAACTCTGTAACTGTAGTATGATAATAAACGGATTTATATTATTGACTTAAGTATTAGGTCTTCTATTTCATCATTTAATAATTGAACGTGTTTAATTTTTTCGAGTGCCAGAGTGAGAATATTAATATAATCATTTCTTTCTTCACTCAGCAGTTTTTTCATACTTTCTTCAGTACTGTTCCAAGTATTACATTCTCTGTTCATGCAATTATTTACGGTAGTTTTAATAAGGCTCTCTACTGCTAATAATTCCTCTATAATGTTTTCATTAATACAGTTCAACTTTTGACTGTTTAACTCTCTACTCATTCACAAACTCCTTTGGCTTGAATGAAACTATATCTATGCATTAAGTATAATAAAAACAGGCAAAATTTCGTTAATATATTTTCATAAACGCTGTTATGCCTAAAAAAATCTTAAAATTTTACATTTCTTAATAATGCAACCCCTCAAAATGCTGATATATCTTAAAAATAGAATTTATATAATAATTGTATATTCTTCAAATTACGCATAATAATTGTAAAAATTTTGTAATATTTATGTTTTATATAGCAAATAATATTATGTCCGGTTTTAAAATACTTAAAAAGAGGTTTTATGCGTATACATATAGATAATCAATCAACATTTCAAAGTTTGCGGTCTGACAGGAGTTTTGTAAAACAATTAACGGTAGAGAACGGATATTCGCTTGCGGAAAATAACCAGAAAAATATTTTAAAGGCGATAAAAAATCTTTCGGAAAGCGGTATGGTTTCCAGCGCCAGATTTTTGATTGAGGCAGCGCGGGATTTAAAGTATTCTACGAATATACCGTTCAACATTGCCCCAAAAAACAGATGGAAAGCCGTATTAATGCTTGCGGCATCTGCGTGTGCGGTAAAGGCGGGGCTTGGCAATTCAAAAAAGATTAATAAACAATATAAAGAAGTGTTTTATAATCAGGAATTGAATGAAGATGAAAAAGAGGTATTGGCATCGTATGACAGTATTCTTGCGCGTATGAACGGATTTAAACCGGATAAAAACGCGTATGAAGCGGCGAAAAACAATCTTGAATATTTTATTATGTCTTCAGAGACTTCTATAGGTGATAAAAAGTATATTTTAGGGCGTCTTGACTATTTTCTAAGCGATGATTATAAGATTAATCAACAGCTTGAAGCTAAGAAGTTTCAAGCATTTTCAGAGATTATAAACGATTTGGCACTTGATAAGGTTAATAATGATATACCGAATATAAAAGCGTCTAACCAGAATACTCACGGTATGTGTACGGTATTTTCCATTACAAGGAAATTATTAGCTTATGAATATAAGCGTAATTACACGGATTTTATTATGCAGGAACTTGATGATTCCGATGAGATAATGGTTTATGACCGTAATAATTTGGGAAAAGGGAGAAAAATCCCTGTAAAGAAAGCTGTTATAGATTATAACGGAATGATGGAACGCGGTTTCAGGATAGTTGATGCTGCTGCGGCAAACTGGATGAATATTGCGGACATTAATAGTGCTACGTCAAATGTAGAAATGATATATGTTCCCTACGACAGCGGGTCATTCGGGGTTTATAATGATTCTCACCTGAAATTTTTAAATCCGGACACAAAGATTTCCGGAGAGCATAATTATATTACTGCGCTTATGGTAACGGAGGATAAACTTAAACAGATAAAAAGCGCTGTAATAAAGCAAAAACTTAATACTAATAAGAACAGGATTGATTATCAGTTAAAACAGGCGGAGTATAGCAGATTATTACAGGAAAATTTAGGCAGTATACTTTCTGAACGTTTGGACGATGATTATAAAGAAATGGCACATGATATTATTGTGGGGCTAATGAGTTTGCGTAAACGTGATTCCAAGGATGTAGATTCTACGAAAACAGTTGCGCATGAATATTTGTATATTGATAATGAAGAAAAGGGTGTAAAGCAAAATAAAATAAAATCTTATTTAAACGACGGGTTCGGGTATGCTTTTAAGCAAGCGGTAGATGATGAAACGGCAAACGGGATTTATGCCCTGCTGGAAGAGATAACATCCATAAATAATCAATCGAATGTTCCGGGCAGGTATACAATGGCGAAATCACTTATTGATGCAGCGTCAGCATATCGTAACCAGCTAATAATAAGTTGTACATTGCCCGAAAGATTGCATAGCCATCTTATAACGCTTGAAGTTCCTGATGAGGACACGGTTTTTCTTGATAATATTGACGGATTGAAGGCAAAGGTAAATGCCGGAGATAAATTTATTATTGAAAGCCTTTCACAAAATTTGGAAATAGAACCTTCAAAGGAAGGGGTTTTGGAATTTCTGGACAGCAGTGCAGAGTATATAAAAAATCTTCCTGCCGTGTATGATGATTTGTATAAAAGAATGAATTTAGGCGGTCGTAAAGATGTTTTGATTAAAGAATTACAAACAACGCTGGATATTCTGAATTCGGATGATATTGATAATAAGAAGAGTGTTATATCTATGACCGGAATTTATGACGAAGAAGAATTGCGTTTGAGGGCAAATAAGGCTTTAGACCTGCTTACTTACAGGGAATTAATTGATAAATATTCTGATATATTTGAGTGTGAGCCTGATAAAGATGAAGTTCTTGCGCAGATAAAAGTACAGCTTGGCGAATTGGCATCAAATTATGATGAAGAAAAGGTTAATAAACTTGCGGATATGCTGGAAGTGCAGCCGGATGAGGTAATGGAGGCTCTTATTACTTCGGGTGAAATACTTACGGGCGCAATGGATAATGTATATTATGCCGAGGCATGTAAACTTATAAATCAAAAAAGTATAAAGAATGATTTTATGAATTATTATAGCAATCTGGTGACCATTTTATCAAATGGTACGGATGCTGAATTTGTAAAAAAATTGCTTATAAACAACGGACTTGAGCCGGAAATTACGCAGGAAAATGTTTCATTGCTTCCTCAAAGAATACTTGGTGCAATAAATGAAATGGCAGATACTGTTAATACGATTGCGCAGACACTGTTTATAGAGAAAGACGGAGATATAGTTAACTCTGTTGTTTCTTCGCATATTGTTCTTGATTATTATGAAAAAGCGGGGGTATTGACAAAGGCATCGGTCATTGACCGGTTTAATGCCAAATTTGAAGCGTTATATAAGTTACAGGCGCAAAAACATAATAATACTGATAAGGAGTATAAACAGAAACGTAAAGAATTAACAAAATTTACGAGAGCGGAAAAAGAGGAATTAAATAAAATTCTTGCTGCTGTTAATTTGATGTATAAAATCACCCGAAAAGAAAAGGATATGATGTTCAGGTTTGTTCGTCCGGATTACGAAGAGATTTTTAGGGAATACGGTGTAAATAACGGCAGATACTGGGTTAGTATAATGCCTTCTTCCGGATTGTCAAGTGAAAAAGAAGCGGCACTGCTTGAGTCGGTTACAGACAAACCTTATTTCATACAGAAGGATTTAAAGAAAGCGTTTAAAGATATTAAGAACGGTAAATTTTCAGGCATTACCGGTTCTTCGGTTTCTGATACACGTATCGGTCTGCATGCGCAGTATATCGCATCGATTGATACATTAAAAGTTCCTTCAAAATCAGACCCTAAAAAAATGGTAGAGAAAGATGTTCTGTTTCATGATAATAGCTGGGGGATTAGAGAAAAGGATAATACATGGACAGACTCCAAGGGATTAACCAGAACGGATTATAATAATGATTTTGGATACAAGTACGGTTATATAACAAATGACAAGTACCGGAACGGAACATTTGTTGACGACTTACTGTATAAGAGCGGATTGTCGGTTGCGCAGTCTTATAACAACAAACAGTTAAAAAAACTTAATCCTTCTTCATCATATACTTTTGAGTTGATGGAAGACGTAATAATGCCGGGAACAAGCCCGAAAGCGCTGTCAGTTGCTAAGTCAATCAGGGATTTGCTGCTTATTCCTGATAGCGATAACCTCGGACTTCTGGAAGAATTTGCGGAAAAAATGTCTCCGGAAGAATTAAAGCACAGAATAAAAGTCCTTAATAAAATGGAAATGCAGTATTGGAGCGTATATAACAAACTTGAGAAACGTATAAAAGGTAACAGGTTTAATTCCGGTATTAAAACAGAGGCGGATTATAAGGCTCTTGCGAACGATGATGTTTTAAAAATAATGTTAGAACGTGCGGCGTTGAGAAAAATGTTTCCGGAGAGTGTATACAGTGAAAAAATAGAGGAAGTACTACCGGGTGGCAGTTTGGAAAATCTTAAAAGGAAAATGTTTAATGAGGCAAGAAATAAGTTTGGGTATACTTTCCTTAAAGATATAAATATTGTACAGTATATTTCTTCCGATAAAAATACTAAAGAACTTTTTGATGAGGTTATAAACCCTGCTTTAAGCGCTGCAGGGATTGATTATGATGAACAAATTGTTTCAAAAGAATTAAGGAATGATAAGTTAATAAGCAAAATAAAAAATAACGGATACGACGGCAGTTTGCGTTCTGTGGCGAAAGCGTTTTCTAATGTTTATACAAACGGATTAATCGACAAATTCGGAAACCGGATACCGGTTCAGACTGCGCAAGAGATTAGAGACGGTATATATAAACACATAATTAGTATGTATACGCTAAAGCCGGAAGAGATTAATAAGGATACTTTACCGGAAAATGTTATTAACTGGATAGATAAAACTTACAATCCTGAAACTGATGAGAAATTTGTTTCAATATTTAACCGTATACAGAATTATACACTGGACGAGTATAACAGGCATGTTGCGCCGCAGCTTACGGATGACGATTTAGTAAAAAATATAACCGGCTATGATTTAGTACGCAGTATCAACGCAAATAGAGAAACGGCGGAAGATGCATTGTTAAATGAAATTTTTATTGATGAATTTACCGGGAGCTTTGATTTAAGTAAAACGGCGCCATATACCCGTTATAACCGGTTTAGTAAAAAAATTACGGGTGCTGTTTATAAGCAAAGAAAATTTGATGATATATATCTCGGTTTGCGGGCAAATCTTAAAAGCCTTACGTATGACAGAATGTTTGGCAGAGTGAAGGAGATGAGTTATAAACAGTACGGAGTACTGCCGTCATATCCGCGGATAGAACTTGGAGATACAAGTACCGAACTTACTGAAACATCTCTGAAACTTCTTGAAAGTGCACACAATAAGTATTCTGTATTAAGGCAGCAAATGCAGGTATTTGATAGTGCTGATTGGATAGTCAACTTTGTTCGCGAGCATGCCGATAAGACTCTTACTTATAGTGAAGTATATTATTTGAGAAAACAGGTTGAAAGTTTTATCTTAAATACTTCTGAGAATAAAGAGTTTAGTGAGGTTTCTGCAACGTTATCAAAGATGTTAACCTCCGGCGATAGTATAGAACTTCAATCGTATATGCCGACAGTTGATCAACTTGAGAAAATCTGTAATTCATTGCTGCGGCTGTGCCCGCGGGAAGAGTACCGGAAAAAACTGGAGATGGCGGAAAAGGATTTAAATAATACGGTTGACGTATATTTGAAAATAAAAATTCTGCCGGAGTACAGGGATAGAGTGCGCGGGAAGATAAATGAGTGGTTCTCCGCCATAAATCATAAAAACCCTGATGCGTCTGAAAAGTATACGGAAGTTCTTAATATGACTCAAAAGAATTATATACTCAATAATCCGGTAAAACTTCTTGATGAATATTTATATATGATTGCAGCAGGGGAAGACGAAACCAACAGTTACTTAACGGACTCTATAGGTAATACTATTGACTCTCTTCTTTTGAGTGCAAAGTATATTGGTATGCAGGAAATATTGATGAAAGCTACAAGGCTCGGGATTACAAATGTTGTGGCAAATGAGTTTGATAATATAGATATAGCCTTGTACCAAAAAGATGCAAACGGTAAAAAGAGCAGAACAATGTACAAAATGTCTTCACCTGAAGTATTAAGTATGATGACGCGTCCTTTGTTAATGGAAGACAATTTTGAGACAGCAAGAAACTTTGTTCAAAAATTTAATCTTATAGAAAAAGTTTTGCCGGCACTTATGGAACTACCTGAACTTTCAATGGTTGATAAAGCGTTGGAAAAATTAGAAGATATACAAACGGCAGTACTCTCTGATGCGCAGGTAATTCAAGCGCTAAAAGAGGAGGTTCAAAAAATTCCGTCAAGCGCACCTCCTTCCGAAACAAAAGAAATTTGCCGCCGTTATATACCGGAATTAAAGGAGAAAGCCGGAAAAGACAGTATATTTATACATAATATTATCGGTTCATTTGAAAATGTTATTAACTCTGACGTAGTTGACAATTTGGAAGGGCTGCCGGTATCGGTGTTCCTGTATAATGTAATACAGGCATCACTGGCGGATACGCATAAATATTTGATGAATTCTGTGAATGAATTGAACAAACATTTTTATAATGCGCAGATTATAAATAATTTTATTGAAGAACTTACCTTGCCGGAAGACAATGAGGAATTACTTGACAGGGTTGAGAAATTTCAGGCATGGTACGCAGAAATTATAGATAAACAAAATGCGTGTATACGGGTTCTTAATGCGTTGAATATTTTATAAAAAAAACAGGAGCAAGCTCCTGTTGGAATTAAGAATAGCTGGAAGTATGAAAAAGATTTACTAATATTTAACAGCTATTCTGGTTTATGCGCAATTAACGAACAGGGTGAAATTGGCGGCAGAAAAATAACCCCATGCGTTATTATCCCACCGGGCTATAAAAAATAAATGTAAAATTAACACTTAACGCCACAAGTCAATATTTGCAAGGGTTTAGCAAATTGTTACAAAAGTATATCCAAACACTTGACAAAAAATAAAAAGTGTTGCATAATGAAAGTGTTAAATGAAGTGTACAAAAAACACTTAATAAAGAAAGGAGGGAACAAGATGTTTGTTTCACCGGTAAATCAAAATAGTAGTTTAAACTTCACTGCCGTAAGAGGTTACAGAACCATGCTTAATGCGGAAAACAATGCTATAGGCTCTGACGAAGCATTATTAATGCTCCAGGACCCTAAGTCGGCAGTTATATTTAAACAAAACCAAAAAGAAGCTAAAAAAGCTAACGACAGCAATCCTGTTACCGCATTAGGATACAAGTTGTACAGAACATTCAAGTATATTGCAAATAATTCATACAACAGTGCGGTAGAGAACAAAGCTGAAAAAGAAAAGTTTGTCACTGTTGCTTAATTGCGGTCTGTGGCAAACTTTTTTTATCTCAAATTTTAATTGTCTAAATTACACTTTTAAAACGTTCACAAAATCAGAGTTTATTAATTGTCCGTGCGTGAGTAATGGCTATAGCGATTGCGTCAATGGTATCGTCGAGCTTTGGAAGCTGCTCGTTATTCAGAGCAAGTTTAACCATTCTTTCGACTTCTTTTTTCTCCGCCCGCCCGTAGCCTGTTAATACTTGTTTTACCTGTATCGGAGTGTACTCGTATATTGGTGTTCCGCTCTCTTCGACTACTGCGAGTATCACTCCGCGCGATTGCGCGACAGGAATTATTGTTTTCTGGTTTTTGAAGAAGAACAAATCTTCGATAGAAACAGCATCCGGCGAGTATATTTTAATCAGTTCTTTCATGTCAGACATAATTTCTGCAAGGCGTTCCGGAACAGTTTTATTTTTTTCTGTTCTGATAGAGCCGGAGGCTGAAAGTTTTAGATTGCCGTCTTCTATATCTATCACCCCGTACCCGACAAGTGCCATCCCGGGGTCTATTCCAAGAATTCTCATATAAGAATTATAACAGAAATTTACAATATTCAATAAAGTAGTGACTTTGCTTTTTGTCTGTATTACAATAGTTATACTATTGAGGTAAGTGTAAATGAAACAACAATCCAACAAAAATGTTATAGGAATACCGCGCGGCATGTCTTTTTATCACAATTACCCGTTCTGGTACGGTTTTTTTACGGCTCTTGATATTGTGCCGGTGTTATCGGATTTAACGACTAAACAAACAATGTCTGACGGTTCCGCGCTTGTTGTTACTGAAACTTGCTTACCGATAAAAATTTATTTGGGACATGTTATCAATCTGCTTGATAAAGGGGTTAAAAATATTTTTGTTCCGTGCCTGCAGTCTATAGCTCCAAAAGTTTATAATTGTTCAAAAATAAGAGGGCTGCCTGATTTGGTGCGTAATGTGATTAAAAGAGATTTTAATCTTATTGAAGCAACTCTTGATAAGTCTGATAAAAACAGAGGTTTATATAGCTTTTTAAAAGAGGCTGTAGCGCCTTTTGGTATTACTGACGAAAAACTTATCAAAAAAGCATCGAAAGCCGGTTGGCGCGTATATAACAATTTCAGGGTTATGCTTAATTCAGGCATGAATTATAAATCTGCAATGAATTATGCCCTTCAAGGCAAAGTATTTATAGATGTTCCTAATAAGGAGTATCCTATTTCTGTTGCGCTTGTTTCGCACGGATATAATATTTATGACGAAAGAGCGTCAATGAAAATATTTGACAAACTTGAAGCAATGGATGTTAAAGTCTTTACGGCGCTCCAACTGACAGACAAGCAAATGAGTGAAGGAATTGCGGCTCTTGAACAAAAACCGTACTGGGCAAATCAGTATGAAATGACGGGTTCTGCCGGACACTATCTTAAAGATAATAAAATTGACGGTCTTATAGTGCTTACAGCGTTTGGCTGCGGTCCGGATTCATTGATGATAGAAAATATTATCAGAAAATCAAAAGAGTTTGGCAAACCGTTGTTGTCACTAACAATAGATGAACATACCGGCGAGGCTGGATTTATAACACGTTTAGAAGCGTTTATTGATATGCTCTACAGGAAAAAACGTTCTACTATTATTAATAAAATTGAAATGCGTAATTATGATTACGTGCCTCAAACAAATATCTGTGATTATATAAAAACAAATGGATGAGCGTGCACTTTGTCCTGTGCTGCGGCTTGTGTCCGGGGAATAGAACAGCCACACCGAAGGGGTAAAAGCCCTGTCACCCTGAATTGCGGATTGCGAGCAGAGGCTGGAGTGTTGGAAACGTTGAGTTTTCAACACGTAACGCCGTTTATCGCGAGCAACCAAGAAGTTTCAGGGTCTCACCCGCGTGGTATTCTTCATGTCACCCTGAACTCGCGGATTGCGAGCAGTATTGCACCATGAATAAATATGTCACCCTGAATTTATTTCAGGGTCTAAAGCAAGTCTTGTGCAAGATCCTG
>CASELB010000109.1 GCA_949288685.1 uncultured bacterium | reverse complement strand
TTTTAATACAAAATTCAACGGGGCAAATTTGGCAAAGTCTAATTTTATAAGTGCTGATTTATCTATGACGGATTTGGCAGAATTACCGGATAATAAGGTCGCCGGCAGTATTTATGATTTAGGAACATCTTTCCCTCCGGGGTATGACCCGCAGGAGCACGGATTTATTTTTGCAGGGAGAAATGCCAATTTGAGTGACCGTAAATTTTCTCATATGAAAGTCCGTGAGACTTTAAGTTATGATGAACCGTTTGATTTTTCAGGCTCGAAATTAAACCGTGCGGATTTTTCGCAGGCAAGGTTTGACAAAGTTATATTCCGGGGGGCTAAAATGCAGGATGCGTGTTTAAAAGAAGCAGTTATGCTCGGTGCTGATTTTGAAGGAGCTATTTTGCATAATGCTAATTTGATAGGCGGTGATTTTAGAAATGCCAATTTTAGAAATGCAAATTTAAGATGGGCAAATTTGAAGGGGGCAAATTTAGATGGCGCAGATTTAACGGGTGCAACATATACTAAAAATGCTACTGTATTCCCTGATAATTTTGAGCCCCAAAAACATGGGATGATTGAAGTTCCGGTTAAAGAGGCTTATTAGGAGTGATGAAATGAAAATATTTTGTATACAAAACAATAATTACTTCTCAAACAGATGGAAGCCGCATTTTACCAGTAAGGTTACTTCCGTGAATTACGGTAAAATTAATGACGAATTTAAGGATAAAGTAGACCGGTTTGATGATGGGAACAAAAAAGATGCAAAATATCTCGGGCATGGTATGTTTGCCAGTGTATACAGGTTTTTAAATACAAATTATGTAATCAAAAAATTCAATAAAGGTGTTTCCATAAATGACAGTCGTCAGGAAGCAAAGATGCTTGATAAAGTGGGCGCCGTTCCGGGTTCTCAGCAGCTTATGGCGCAGGTTACGACAGAAAACGGCAACGAGTATTTAATTTCTACTTTTATTAAAGGTGAGGAGCCTGATCCTGTTGAAAATCCTTTTAGATTTCAGCCGCTCAAAAGTTTTATGAACACCTTGTATGAACTGGATAAAAAGGAAGTGTACCACAATGACCTTAATACAGGAAATTGTAAAGTAGATCCCAAAACAGGGCAAATAGGGCTTATTGATTACCAGTTTGCACTTGATATGAAACCCGGATGGACAACTTATAATGAACAGTATCTTTTATTTCCTGAACAGACTCTTCCTGCAAATCTTCAAATGTTTGAGATGGCAACATTGCCCCCATATATAAAGAAACTGGGAAGATATCAGGCGCCGGACTTCTTTAAGGAGTATCTTAATTTAAAAAGTGAATATCATAAAAACCGGTACTATTATTATAAAGGTGCTTCAATTTCTAATATAACTAAGGAAAATCTTGATTATGAACGTCTCTTATCAACGGTTTTAAGGCACCCGTCCGAAAAGGTTATACAGGTATATGCTAAAAAACTACAGGTGTTGCACTCATTCAGGCATGCTTTCAGTATTGTTGATGAGAATACCCGCGTACAAAAACGCCCTAATTTAACAGAGTCTATTCCGGCATATTTCTATGCGGCGGCTCAAGCTGCAGGCTATCGGGATAAAATTGATGAGGCTATCAATTCAACATCAGACAGAAACACACAAAATTTGATGAAGCTGGAGAGAAAGACCGCGGAGTTCTGGCTCGAACTGCTTTCTTCAAGCGCTCTGGGGTGTTCTCAATGGTTTGTCAGAAACGCGGCGGACAGATTGCTCGGTGTCGGCGATAAATTCCCTGAAAGCATGGACTATTACTGGAATAAGCCTTATAAAGACGCAAATGATATTTATTCGGTTATTACCGGTGATGAGCCGTCAGGTAAAATTGATGTATTACGATTTAACAATAGAGAACTTGAAACAGATTACAAGCAACTGTTTAATTTAACAAATAGTTTTAATCTGTCAAGCGTGTGGCATTCTGATGAAAAACTGTTCTCCCGGTTTAATTCACAATTTAATGTTTATCAAAACGCATTAAACAGCGGGAAAGTAATACTGTTGCCAGCGCTGCACATATTTGCGCTCTATAGCGCGTTTAAGCTCTATAAGCATGGTTACGGTTCGGCATCAGAGACGGCATTACAGATATATAAGAAACTGGATAAAATGTCCGAACCGCTGTTTAAAGCGATCGTAGATGCCGTAAACGGTAAAGGCGGTGTTCTGACTGATGCGATAAAAAAAGACTACTCATTAAACAAATTTAACGATTACAGGAAAATTACAAGCCGTAAATTTACTGATTTTATAAAATACGGCTATTAAATTAATCTTTAATCAGGTTAATTTATAGAAAAGTTTTTTACAATTGTTTACAAATTGTAGAAAACTTTTCGGTCTTCTCATCCGTTGGTAGGAGTAGTTTGTAACTAAAGTATAAACTTTTGTAAAAAAAACTAAAGTTTTTCAAAATTGTGCCGTAATACAAAATATAAGTAGAGATTATTATGGAAGGACGTAACATGCCGGAAGACCAAAATGGAGTATCATTGTTTGGCAGGACTCTGGATCTGATGGAAGGCGATCCGATGGAAGAAATTTTTGCTCTCAACCTCGGAGACTTTATATCGGAATATTTTATTTCAGACGAACTTGCGACAAAGATAGGTAAAGACATCCGCTCTAAATCCGAAAAACTATCATCACAATTAAAAGAGCTTATATCAATATATTCACTGGATAATACTCTCCGTGTTCTCGGGTTTAATTCAAAAGAAGAGTATGTTATCTATAATGCAATCGCAAAAACCATGACACAAATCCTTGATACTGATATTTGTCATATATACTTGACGAAAGAATTTGCACGGGAATTTCAAAATTCGGATAAAGATTTGCCGCTGGTGGGTACATCTTTAGATTTTGATTACAATATCTATGATAAAGATTTAGGCTATAAACTATCAGGACGTAATATTGTTGTTTCTGCGTATAAAACAATAAAGCCGGTAGAAGTTGAGAACATTGCAGAGTGTAAAAACTTTAAGCCGATAAAAGAACTTGATGAAGACAAAGTTAAGTCTTTTCTTGCGGTTCCTATGCATAATAACGCTAACCTTGTCGGTGTAGTAGTTATAGAAAACTATAAGCCGAAAAGGATTAAAAGAGCGTATTTAAAACTGTTGGAATCAATAGCTGGATTGTTTGGAACTTCACTTTCTCTTCAAAAATCTATTGATTCAACACAAGAATTGCTTGAGGATGAATCTGTTTCAGTGCCCGAACTTCAGCACAAACGTGCAGAATTGACTGCCCTAATCGGAGATTTGGGTGACCATCAGCAAGCGTTTGTGGAAAAACTGGTAAGAGCTGTTGATGAAAAAGGGCAATACAAGGTTGCACATTCGCAAAATGTTGCTAAACTTTCACGCAAAATATGTAATCAGCTTCACTTAAATGAGAAGACTACAGATTTAATTTATTATGCCGGTTTGCTGCAAAATATCGGAAGAATTACTTTGCCCGAGTCGCTTTTTGCGTCGGATAAGAAACATACAAAAGAAGAGTTGGGAAAAATTCAAAAAAACCCAAAAGTCGGTGTTTAACTGCATAAGAATATTAATTTATTATAAGATGTTATTGCGGA
>CASELB010000108.1 GCA_949288685.1 uncultured bacterium | reverse complement strand
GCCATTATTATAATGCTTTTATTTGCTGTTTTATGTTTTTTATTACATTTAGTGCTGATTTATCATTTACATCTGCCCGTATAGAAAAGCCACTGGAGTCAAGCTGTGCAATAGTCCGTCCATGCCGATGCTCCAGCGTTTCACCGCAATTATTCCAGTCAAAGAATTTTACATTAGGATTATAACTTCCGCTTGCTGTCAGGTGATTTATCTGATTTGCGCCATTGAGATTTAAGTCAAAATTTATATTCCCGTCTTTTGTTCTGGAAAATGTTGTTTTACTTAGTGCTTTATCACCATCCATAAATTGAACACCTATTGTATTAATTGATTCATTGTTTTGATATTTTACTACCATTTGTGGTTGTCTCGCATCGGCACAAAACAAAGAAACAAGTTTTTCCTTATAGGCTTTATTTTTTTTACTTAAATCAATTAAAACTTCTTTTGATTCATTTAGTACTGTTGCGCCTCTCCTTTCCGCCAGTTCAGTTGTTAATTTTGCCCCTAACGAAAGCAGTGCATAAATTTTATTTGCCATAATAACTCCTTATGTTTAATTCCCCTATGAATTATTAAAGTTGTGCTATTATTAAAAATTGCTTTTTTTTTACAAATCTTAATATTTCTATGGTAAAAGATAAGAAAAAGGGGCGTTTATGTATCCTAATTAGCAAGTATATTAATAAAAGATGTAAATAAACATGCGGTAAATGTGTTTGAAAAAACTGTGAGCATTTGGCTTACTAAAGACGAAAAAATATGCGCTTGGCGCGATTCGAACGCGCGACCTATCCCTTAAAAGGGGAGTGCTCTACCGGCTGAGCTACAAGCGCATATTAATGCATTAGCTATTCATTCGACTGTCAACTACTTTAATATACCAAGAACATTTTTTATCGTCAAGCAGTTTTATTTTTCAAAATTGTTTATAAACTCTTTATGGATTTTTACGTTATGCACTCTTATATAATCAACCTGTTTTTCAATGAGACGGCTGTTTAGAGCAAGGGTATAAATATCTTTTATTTCGTTATCGTACTCTCCTATAAAACTTTTTCTGGAGATCCCTACCATTATCGGACATTTAAGCGTAAAAAACTCTTCTATGCGGTTAAGGATTTCTAAATTATTGTTCTTTGTTTTGCCAAAACCTATTCCGGGGTCTATTATTATATTTTCAATACCCAAAGAATTTGCCAGTTCTATTTTTTTATTTAATTCAAGATAAATATCTTCAATTACATTATTGTAGCCGGGGTTGTTTTGCATATTTTCAGGAGTTCCCTGCGAGTGCTGTATAATGACTGTCGCATTATATTTTGCAATAACTTCCGGCATGCTTTTGTCATAGTCAAAACCGGAAACATCGTTAATAATGTAGTTTCCGAGTTTAAGTACTTCTTCTGCAACTTTTGCGGAACGTGTATCTATGCTGATTGGAATAGTTATGTTCTCATTGGCTATAAATTTCAAGACCGGAAGAATACGCTCCAGTTGTAACTCTGCGCTCACAGGTGATGAGTAAGGTTTGGTTGATTCCGCGCCGATGTCTATACCATCTGCACCTTCTTTAATCATTTCAATCAAATGTTTTTTTGCGGAATTTATATCTAAGTATTTTCCTCCATCTGAAAACGAGTTGTCTGTAATGTTTAAAATCCCTATTACCTTTGTTTTTTTGCGGGAAGCGTTTTCGCAAACTGTAAGTAGTTTTTCGGCAAGGTTTCTTAAGCTAAAAGGCTGAAATACCAGTTTTTGTGCAATTTTTTTTAGTTCTGAAACAGTTGCCGCGATTATAGCATCAGATTTCTCGACCTTGCCTGTAATAACTTCTCTGTGAGTCATGCAGTCTGCACCTGTTGAAATCGCCGTTTGTTTTAAAATATTAGCCTGCGCAGGAGTTAGAGAGTAAACTTTTATCAGTTTTAGCTTAAGTTTTTCGGTAGCAAGAGAAGAATAAGAAGAGTCAAACCCGATTTGGGCTAACTCTTCTTCTCCGTTTATATTCTTTAATTCTCTTACAATAAAATCGCTCAATTACTCTTCACTCTCTAATGACTGATGTCCGGTTTTGTGAGATTTTAGGGTTACACCGCGTTTTGATGTTTGTATAAATTCTATCATATCTTCAACAAGCTGGTTTACAGGCAGTTCTTTCCTTATTTTTTCAATTGCTTGAGAGGTGTTGTATTCATCAGAAATTAAGAGTTTAAATGCATCATAAGCAATGGTTCTGTCCTCTTGAGAAAATCCTCTTCTTTTAAGAGCAACGACATTTAAGCCGCGGGGGATAGGCGGTCTGCCTTCACCTTTTGAGTATGGCAGAATATCTTGTCTTGCGGCAGAGAAACCGCTTATGATAGCCATTTTGCCAATTCTGATATTTTGGTGAAAAACACTCATTCCGCCGACAAAAGCGCCAAATCCGACATGGACGTGTCCGCCGAGTGTAACGAGGTTGGCAAGAATGACCTGATCTTCTAACACGCAGTTGTGAGCAACATGGGAACCAACCATTAGTAAACACTTATTCCCTACTCTTGTAGTGAAGTCTCCACAGGCTGCGCCGCGGTGAATAGTAACGTTTTCTTTAATAATGGTATCATCACCGATTACAACTTTTGTCGGCTCACCTTTGTATCCCAAATCTTGCGGTTCAGAACCGATTGTTGCAAAAGGTGAAATTGTGCAGCGTTCTCCTATTTCAGCAAATTCAATATATGCATTTGCAATAACTCTTGTTTTGCTCCCAATTGTAACATTTTCACCAATAACTACATTTGGACCTATTATTGCATCTTCTGCAATTTTTGCACTCGGATGAATTACCGCACTTTTGTCAATCATAATATACTCCTCTTATTGAACTGTTTTTACAAATTTAAGTATAGTATAAAAAAAAATTTATTTTTAAAATTTAATATTATTTTAATATGCTAAAAACTCCGCTCTATATTTTATAGAACGGAGTTTTGTATTTAATTAACGATTAAGCGCGTGGCGCATTTTGTGCATTTTGTTCTTCCCAGAAACGAATCATTCCTTTAAAGTCCGGAGTTTTGTTTCCTTTAACAAGTCCTGTTACCCCGAGCCCCAGAGCTGTTAATCCCAGCGGAGCGATGGAAAGTAATCTTCCCCACTTGCCTTTCATAAAGGCACCGCCAAGCATAGCCAGGAGAGATGCAGCGGTTATAGATCCGCTAAGAATATTTTTTTTGCGTACGCCCTTTTTATGCTGCGCTTCCAGTTGTGAAACGAATTCATCTAGCGCTTGTTCCGGTAATTTAGCAGGTTGAGTATTTGTTCCTGCTTGTGTTTGCGGTACTGTGTTTACCGGATAGCCTGCTGTGTTTGGAGAAATTCCTTGAACCATAATTTTTCCTTTCTATAACTAACCAAGTTTACGAATACATATAACTAACCTTACTTTTATAAAAACAATGTTAGGAAAATAATTGCTAATTAAACAGTTATTGTTAAGAAAAATTTACAAAATATTTTCTGAAATTAAATTTTGGATTTAAGTAACCGGCGCTCAATATGCTGTCACCCTGAGGGGTAAATAAAACCTTGTCACCCTGAATTTATTTCAGATGCTAATACAAGACCTGTCACAGATTCCGAAACAAGTTCGGAATGACAGTGATTGTGCTCAATGGGCTGCAGCCCTGAACTTGTTTCAGGGGCTAATACAAGTCTTGTAATAGATGCTGAAACGAGTTCAGCATGACAGGAAAGAAGCCTGATAAGCTATACTACTGAATAGATTATATCGGATTTATTAAATTTTTACTTGAATTTGAGATTTTAGCGTATATAATAAATTATGGCTTTTGTAAGAATTGCCAATCGGAATGCAGCAGGGTGGCTCGAAGGAGCCGTATGGGAAATATACCAAGCTGCGCTTGATAAAAGATTGAAAATAGAATAACATATCGGGATGTAGCAGGTACCATGCTGCAAAAGGTGCGG
>CASELB010000107.1 GCA_949288685.1 uncultured bacterium | reverse complement strand
GTATCAATACGCGGTGTTACTTTGCCATTTAATATTTCTGACAGGTTTCCTCTGTCAATATCACTTGCGTTTGCTAATCTTGAAATTCCACCACGCCCGCGAGCTTTAACAACATAGGTTAAACACCTGATAAAATCATCAATATTACCGTTCTCAAAAAACTCTTGTAAAGTCAACTCAAGCCAGCCTGCTTCAAATTCACGGTCTTGCAGTTGTTCAATTATATATTCATCAAAGTTTGGAGCTTTAGTTAAATATTCACCCTGCTTATCATTTAATGTCATTGTTAGTCCTTTCTATAAAATCGTTAAAGTATTTATTTGCTTGTATAATTACTTTTTTCTGGTCTTTTTTATCGCGGTCTGCTAGTTATAGTATTCCTGCGAGTAACTTTTATTGTATATATAATTTGGTGTTCTATCCATCTGTATGCTGCAAGCAAAAGACTTCGGGATATAAAATGGAAACAATGGCTTTTAATCATCTGGGCAATACCATATCTCGGTTTATGTATAGGTTTGCCGCTGCTTGTCATAAAAAGTAAATAGCTGGTGGTGCATTGTATAATTCCAACTTATCCTGTTTGCATTCACTGTCCGTTTGTAGTAGTATAGATGAATAATGAGGTGGGCATATGGAATTCTTTAGAGAAAATAAAAAGATTATTATCGGGATTATTATAATATCATTTTTACTGTGGACTTTTGGTGTTGGTATTTTAATGCTGTTTAGCATGGGACGATAGTGGATGAAAAAAGTCTGGGCGTTTTTTGTAATTATAGCCATGTTTTGGTTTGCCGGCGGAATTAATCTTTCTGCTTTGGCAAATCAGGATATTGTGCAGAAACACCGTCAGACTAAAGAAAAAATACGTAAACTTAAATGGCTGGAAAATGTTGAAACAAGTAAACTTTATAAAAACCAGCAAAAATTGGAAAACGCTAAAAACTCACTTGCTTCTTCTAAAACACAACTCGTAACTACGCAAAATGAACTTGCGGATATGGAACTAAAGTTGTTTAAAGCTGTAAATGAATACAAAGAATTAAATGATACTTTGCAAACACATGTGAGAAATATATATAAAGTTAAAAGAAGGGCAATATGTGAACTTCTGCTTAATGCAGGAAATATAAATATTCTTGTTGACAGGTTATATTTCCAAAAAATAATTCTTAAAAAAGATTTTGAACAAATGTCTCAGGCAAAGAAAAAAGCGCACGAAATAGCTGTTCTTAAAGCTACAATAGAGTTAAGAAAACGCAACTTGGAACAGCAAAAACGTACGGCGGAAAGCCAGAAGATTTATATACAAAGTGCGATTGACAGAAATGAGGCAATGATAAATAAGCTGCGTACAGACAGAGCTTATTATGAAAAAACGGAAAGAGAACTTGCGCGCCAGTCTGCAAGTATCGGTTCATATATCAACAGAACGGGCAGTTCTAATGTAAAAGTTGCCTCAGGGTTTATTAAGCCAATAGGAGGTCCTATTACGTCACCGTTTGGAACACGTGTCCACCCTATATTTAAAAGTAAATCGTTCCATTCGGGTATAGATATAGGCGGACCAAACCTCGGTGCAATACACGCATCTAACGCCGGTAAAGTTATATATTCAGGCTGGTATGGCGGGTATGGTAAAGTAGTTATACTGGAGCACGGTATTGTGAACGGAAAGCCAATGACTACACTCTATGCCCACATGAATACTATTAAAGTAAGTAACGGTCAGTATGTACAAAAAGGTCAGGTTATCGGGCTTGAAGGTACGACAGGCTACAGTACCGGACCGCACTGTCACTTTGAAGTAAGGGTGAACGGGCAGCCTAATAACCCTGTAAATTATATAGGAAGGTAGTAATTGAAGAATAAATACAAAGTACTTTTAATAGCTTTTTTGTTCAGTGCTAATTTTGCATCTGCGGCTTTCTTCGGTCTGACATCACCTTCTGATTATACAGGTGACAGTATTATAGGCGCACCGTTAAAGAGCGTGGAAGAGGCGGATAAACCGGTTTCCAATACGAAAGAACAGTCAGGTACTGTTCCGCCGCTTAAAAAGTTGCGTTTGAAATACAGGGATAAATACAAAAAGTTTTTTGGCGAGCAGCAGCCAAATCAGTTTTTGGAAATGGAGCCGGAGGCTGATGTAACGGAACCGGATAAAGATTCTATGGAACAGCCGGCTGAAGATAATTTGACTGTAAAAAAAGAAAAGAAAAGATGGTTCAAGCGGAAGAAAAAAGATAGCGGTGAAAAAAATGTTTCGGATACCGTTCAAAAGCAAGAAACTGAAAAAAAATTAACAGTGCAAAAAGATAGTACTGAAATTCAAGAACGTGTTGTCATGAACTGTGAGAAAATGGATTATGATAATGAGAAAGCTGTGATTACTGCCCACGGTAATGTCGAGATAACAATGCCTGAACAAGGTGTTACATTGTACGCTGATAACGTTGTTTTTGATAAGGTTGCTAATACAATAACTGCTAATGATAAAGTTCTGATTAAGAAAAACGGTTTGGAAGTAACGGGTGATTATATATTTATAGACCTGAATGAAGAAAACGCCCTTATAAGCCATCCGGTGAGCTGTTTTAGTCAGTTAGAAATAAATGCTAAAGAGGCAAACTTACATGAAAATGTTGTTACGCAAACAGACGGTTCTATTTTGTTTAAAAAGAGTTCCCCGTTCTTTTTCCGCTCCGGCAAACGCGGTCCGCGTATGGAAGATATGTTGACCCACAAAGAAGACACGCTTAGTGATGATTTGGAGGATGGCAGATATAAAATTAAAGTAACCAAAATGGTTATAAACAGTGAAAAAGAACACGATACTTTTCTTGTTCAAAAAGCAACAATTTATAAGGATGGTAAGAAAATTTTAACTTTACCACGTACAAAGTTTTACACAAACAAAAATCACGATTATGCGGAAGGTGATTTCATTGAAATCGGTTCTAAACGTGATGCGGGTGTTTATTTAGGACCGGGTGTCGTATTTAAATTGCCTAAAGGTGCTGCACTTAAAGCGGTTCCGTTTGTTAGTTATAAAGACGAAATCGGATTTGGCGGTTTGTTAAGATTTAACAGCGGAACAAATGAAACATATTTATTGTACGGTTCCCAACGTGATAAGTTTATCGGTCGCGGTATTCAGGATTTGGACGATGATTTGCATATAGAATATGCGACAAATGATTATATGAACGAGTGGTTCTTAGGACGGGCAAGACCTAAATACGGTATCAGTCTTGTATATGACAAGAGTTACTTAAACAAAAGTTTTCTGGGCGGTGAGCGTGATATGACTTTCCGTCACAGAGTATCCGGCGGCTGGTATAAAGATATTGAAGAGGACAGATATTATAAAGAACTTAACGGTACGGGAAAAGAAACAACCAGATTTAAGTATATGGCTGAAATGGATCAAACCCTCTGGGATAGAAAGAATGAAGAAGATTTAACCTGGTTAAGATTAAGTTTGGTTGGTCAGTTATCTTCAGCATTATATGGAACCGGCGATACGCAGGTTGTTGCCCGTGTCGGTCCGCGTTTACATTCACAGTATAAGCGCTGGATGCAAGATATTGGTTATTTCCAATCTGCATTCCAGGATGATACGCCGATGCCGGTTTATGATGCGTACAGGTATGGTGCTTCTAATGCCTATATCAGGGAAACTATTAAATTGAATAAAATGCTTGCCCTCTCCTGGTTCGGGTCGGTTACTTTGTCGAATGATACATATACGAACAAACTATTCCAGGAATGTGCATTTTATGTATCATTAGGACCTGATGATTTAAGATTAAACATAGGTTATGACTTTGTCCGTGAGAATGTTTATTTTACGGTTGACGTAGGTATTGACCCAAAAGGCACGGAAGTAAAGTATGATAAACTTGAGATAAAAAATCCAGATAATCTGGGTAAGAAAAAAGAGGATACGCCTAAACAGCAGTCAGTATTCGGTAGGGCTAGAAAAGCTCCCGTACTAAAGAATGCAATAGTTGAGGATATTACAACATAATGATATCAAGAGAAGAACTGGAAAATATAATTATCAACTATGGTAAACGTATGGGAGAAAAAAATTTTACTCCCGGATATTCAGGTAATATTTCCTGCCGGTATGGGGATGGAATGCTAATTACTACTTCCGGCTCTTCAAACGGTTATTTAAAAAGAGAGCACATTGTTTATACTGATTATGACGGAAAATCGCTTGAAGAAGGGAAAAAACCTTCTTCAGAAAAATTATTACATATAGAGTTTTATAAAATCAGACCTGATGTAAACTTTATTTTGCATGTTCATGCGCCTTATTTAAGTACTTTTGCTTCAGCAGGCAAAGCACTGGATGAGCCGGTTATGGCAGAAAATGTATTTTATTTCGGTGCCATACCGCTTGCGGAATACGGTTTGCCATCATCAACAGAACTTGTTAAAAATACAGCGAAATATTTTGATAAATACGATGCTGTGCTTATGGCAAATCATGGTTTTATTGTAGGCAGCAGTACAATGGACGATGCTTATATGAAATTGGAATTGGCGGAATCTTATGCACAGGTAGTATTGTTTACAAATCTTTTGGGCGGGGCAAAACCTCTAAGTGAAGAACAAGCTAAAGAAGTTCTTGCTTTAAGGGGGTAAAATGGGAAACGAGCTCTTTGAATTTGATAGAGAATATAATACTCAAATAATCGGTACTGATGAAGCAGGACGCGGTCCGGCGTCCGGAGGCGTTTTTGCTGCGGCTGTTGCATTTACTGAGCAAAGTAGTGGTATAGAAAAAGATTTGGTAAAGCTCAATGATTCTAAAAAACTTTCAAAGAAAAACAGGGAAGAACTTTATGAAATTATAAAAGAATATACGATTAATTCGGTTGTATGCGTGGAAGTCAGCGAAATTGAAAAGTTTAATATACTAAACTCTTCCCTCAAAGCGATGAAACTTGCGTGCGAAAATGTTATTAAACGGCTTGACCATACAGGTATACTAACTCTGGTAGACGGGAATAAACTTATAAAAAACTATAATTACCCGCAAAAATATATAGTTAAAGGTGATTCTAAATCAGCGTCTATTGCGGCTGCAAGTATTCTTGCAAAAGTTGAACGCGACCGGTATATGGAAAAACTTGATATGGAGTTTCCCGAGTACAACTGGCGTCAAAATGCCGGATATTTAACTAAACAGCATATAGAAGCGATACATAAGTTTGGTGTGACAAAATATCACAGGCGGTCTTTCCTGAAAAATATTATTGGCGAAGATAAGCAGTTGGCGCTAAAATTATAAGATTTGCGCAGGCTAGAATCTTGTCAGAGTGACTTTGGCAATAAATCCCCACTCTTCTGTGGAATAAAGTTTTATTGTGCCGTTCATTGCTTCAACCAGACCTTTTACAATAAACAATCCCAGCCCGGTGCCGCGTGTTGTTCGTGTAGTAGAATTATCCAGTCTTATAAACTTTCCAAACAGGGTGTTTAGTGTTTCTTTAGACAGAAGTTCGTATTTATTCTTAAACAGGATAGAAACATTGTCGGCTGTTTGTTCAAGGTCAATATGAATTTCCGTATTATCCGGTGCATACTTCAGTCCGTTTTCTATCAGGTTTACAAATACCTGTTCAAGACGGTCAGCGTCTGCAAGTACGAAAGTTCCGTCGTCAGGGATGTTGTTTACAATTGTTTTTCCTGAATCATTTTTTACCAGATTAACCGCATTGTCCATAATTGAATACAGGTTATTTTCATCAAGATTAACATTTAACCGCAGTCCCTCGATTTCAGGTATTACAAGCAGGTCTTCAATCAAGCGTTTAAGACGTTCAGATTGCTTTTTTATTATATGCAGTGATTTTTGTCTGGTCTCTTCATCAATCTGAATATCCTGCCGCAAAAGCCGTGATGTGTACCCTTGAATACTTGTCAGCGGGGTTCTTAATTCGTGGCTTACAGTGTCTATCATACTTGAACGAAATTCGTTTAGCTGTTTTAGCATTTTATTTTTCTTTTTTAATTGCTGGTGGGATTTCTGTATTTGTCTCACCATTCGGTTAAATTCATAGGCAAGGAAAATAATTTCATAAGGCGTGAAGATATTTGTTAAAAGTCTGATTTTACGTTCGTAATTACCTTTTGAAATTGCAATTATTGCTTTAAATAACTGCCTTATATTGATGTACAGGTAGTATGTATAAAGCCCTATGACAAAGAAAATAGTTAAGGCGGATATTATTAATGTAAGTATGATTTTATCCCGGTTATAGGAAATATGTTCTCTTGTAATCCCTTGTGTAGTGTTTACAATAATTGTTGCGTCTACGTTTGATTTTTGCAGGTAAGCAAGCGGTTGATTTTTAATGTCGCCGTATATGACGGCTTCATCTGTTTTAAGTTTTTTAGGTAAGAGCTTAATACTTTTTTTGAAAACATCTTCCGTATAATTGTGTGATGCAATTAGTTCGTGGTTTTTATCAACTACGTAAATTTGTCGTTTTTCTTCTTCTATTGAACGAAAAAGGTTTGATTTAACCTTGTCTACTTTGAAAGTAAGACCGAGATAGCGCCCGTCATAAGTTGGCTGCCCGATTGTAATAATATGATTCGGGAGGTTTTCGCTGTCAATTTTATCAAATTCTTCTTTTGAGTCAACAATGAATGCACTTTCAAACAGTTCTGATTTTTCAAGTACATCATTGAGAAAAGAGGTTTCTTTTGAACGCGGAATGTACTTTAGTTGTGCATTAAGCTGGTTTAGTTCTCCATTAACTGTAGAGTCAAAAAAATCTATTTCATCAGAAATCATATTTGCAATAAGTACTGCTGTATTTTGGAGCTGCGCTCTTACTGCGTGCTGGTTAACATTGTTTACGATAATTGCGGAAATAGTCATTGGTGCCAGGACAGCAATGAATAATACCAGAATTATTTGTTCTGCAATTTTCAGTTTTCTGAGCTTTAATTTTTTCATTTTATTCACCAAAAGGAGTTAGCTTATAACCGACATTAGTAACGGTGTGCAGATACTTAGGATTTTTAGAATCAGCTTCAATTTTGTTTCTTAACCCGCCGACATGGACGCGCAGCATACGTACATCTTCATTACTGTCATATCCCCATACCTCTTCAAGCAGTGTTGCGAGTGTAACGGGGGTATTAAAATGCTGCATAAGACTGTATAATATTTCAAACTCTGTAGGCGTAAGTTTTATTTTTTTGTTAAGAATAATGCATTCAAGGCTTTCAGGCAGAATTTCAATTTCGCCCATTTCTAAAATTTCACCGGTTTGAGCGGCAGGTGCTACGGCTTTCAGGTTTCTTTTAAGGAGTACTCTTATTCTCAGTAGTACTTCTTGAATATCAAACGGTTTTACAAGATAATCATCGGCGCCGCAGTTAAAACCTATTGTCTTGTCATCAATTGTACCTTTAGCTGTCAGCATAAGAACGGGTACTGTAATTTGTGCCTGTCTTATTTTTTCGCAAACATCAAACCCGTTCATTTTAGGCATCATCACATCCAGAATGATTAAATCATAAACATTATTTAAGGCTTTATGCAGCCCTTCTGCACCATCCTTTGCCGTATCTGTAAAATATCCGCTCTGCGAAATATCAAATTCCAGCAAATCTCTGATTTCATCATCATCATCAACAATAAGTATTCTTTGCATTATACCCCTTTCGCTACTATTTGAATTTTAACTTAAATTCAAAACCCGGTCAATGTTATCAGGTTGATTTTTAGATATTTTTTATTTATAATTTCATTACTTAGGAGAGACGCGATGTTACCAATTATAACAGAAGAATTATCGGCAGAAATTTATGAAGAAGTCTTTAGAAATGTATCTTACTGGCGAAAAAAAATGGTAAGCCATTTAAAAGAAGAAAATCCTGAAATAAATTCTGCTATATTGGAGATAGCAAAGAGAACGGAATTAGACCCTAAGGCGGTTGCTCTCGGAGCTTATTTAACGTACAGGTTGATTGAAACAGCGGCAGACGCGGCAGACCGCGGAGAGCAGGAATAATAATAAATTATTAAAAAGCCCTGTTACGGGGCTTTTTTTATGCGGGGAAGGATAAAAATTGCATAACAGTGATTTAAAATGGATGATTATCTGGGTGACGGTGATTGGAAACTTTATTTCAATGCTGGATTCTACAACCATTAATATTGCGCTGTATGAAATATCAAAAAATCTTAATGAACCGATAACTGCAGTCCAATGGGTAGTTGTGTCGTATATGCTTATTCTTACAGTCTTTTTACCTTTTTTCGGAAAATTGAGCGAAATTTGTCCGCGGAATAAATTATACGCCGCAGGTTTTTTGATTTTTTCTCTTGGTTCGTTTCTAAGTTTTTTATCCCATTCTTTACCAATGCTTATAGCAAGCAGATGTATTGAAGCGTTTGGCGCGTCTATTCTGGTATCTAACGCGATTTCTATTATTGCCAGTATGTTTAAAGGTAAAAACAGAGGGAAAGCGCTTGGTATGAATGGCGCGATTGTTGCATTCGGTTCAATGAGCGGTCCTGCGCTTGCAGGCGTTTTGATAAATTATTTTGGCTGGAATTATGTATTTCTGCCGGGGGGTGTTGTATCATTTGTTGCCGCAATCCTGTCGTACAGGCTTATTCCGTCATATCATCCGCCTGCTGTTGACAGCAAGTTTGACTATAAAGGTTTTTTATACTTTACAATTTTTCTTTTCTCACTGCTTACAACAATTTCACAGGGGCATGTATGGGGCTGGGCATCCGAAAAAATTAAAATTCTTGTAGTATTATTTATTATTTCAACTATTTTATTTGTGTATCGCGAATTAAAAGTTTCTTATGCGCTTATTGATTTTAATTTATTTCGTATAAAATCTTTCACTTTTGGAAATATTGCTTTAAATCTTTCATACTGGGGTGTTTTCGGAATAGGAATTACATTCCCGCTTTATGCGCAAAAAATAATGGGCTTATCTCCAATGATAACCGGTTTTATTGTTTTAACATTTTCTGTCTCATTAATAATGACTGCACCTTTTGCAGGCAGTATTGCGGGTAAAAAAGGAAGTAAGTATTTAACTTTAGCGGGCGGGATTATGTTTACGCTTGCGTTGATTTTATTTTCGATGTTTGGTATAAAAACGCCGATTTGGGAAATGGTTATTGCGGAGATGATGATGGGTGTTGGTAACGGGCTGTTTCAGTCTCCGTCAAATATGGGTGTATTATCGGAAGTTGATACAAAACACCTCGGAGTTGCCGGCGGAATGCTTGCGCTTGCCAGAAATACAGGCATGATAATGGGAATAGCAATGGCAATTAATATTTTAGAAATATTATTGAGTCATTTTACGGCGGCAGCAAATTCTAATCCGTTTTTAACGGCATATCAATATACTGTTCGTACCCTTGCCGTGTTTGCTATGATTTGTACCGGATTTGCCTATCTGGCTTATAAAGATGAAAAACGGGATAAAATAGTATAAAAAATACCGCCAATTATATTGGCGGTATTTTAGTTTTTATTTAACAACTATACTGCAGCCGGAGTTTTTGATTTTTCAAGCTGCAATGTTACGGTTGTAATATCACATACTGAGGACGGTCCGAAGTACTGAATAGCACCCGGGAACAGGTATCTGTCATTCATTGCCCAGTCTTCTCTGTTCTTTGCAAGCTGTGCAAATACAGGTCCGTCAAGTTCAACCAGTGCTTTTTTAATAACCGGTTTCATTTCTCCGTGTCTGCGTTCCATATTCATCATCATTGTAAGCGGAACACCGCCGGCAATCCATTCACTTGCCGGAGCAGTAAGATTTCTTACTGATGAAAGGTATCCGGTAAATCCGTTGTTAATAAGTGCAAATGCATTATATCCCAACGAATAGCAGTAATCCGCATCAAAGTTTGACGGGAATGCACATCTGCCTTCATACCCGAAGAAGTGAGATTGCGGTGAGAATTTGCCGATATAATCACCCTGAAGTCTCAATTCTTGTAATCTTGAAGATACCATTTCTATTAAAAGTTTTTCTGTTTCAATCTTTGATACCTGAACATTACCGTGCGGGTCTCTGTCTGCAAGTAATTGACCTTTGATAAGTGCAGGAAGTGATGAATAAACTTTTGCATTATCAGGGTCTAATCTGTTTTCTACAACATCAAATTTTTCTCTGATGGTTGTTGCATTAACAAAGTCAGGGTCTGATTCTAATGTTGCCATAACATCGTTAAGATTTGATATCATTGATTTCATTTCAGGAATGAACTCTATTAAACCTTCCGGAATAACGGCAATACCGAAATTTTTGCCGGCATCTGCACGTTTTACGATAATATTTGTAATATAATTAACGATTTCTTCCAGTGACATTTTCTTTTGTTCTACTTCTTCAGAAATCATTGTTATATTCGGTTGAGTTTGAAGTGCTGCTTCTAACGCTACGTGTGAGGCACTTCTGCCCATAATTTTGATAAAGTGCCAGTACTTTTTCGCACTGTTAGCGTCTCTTTGGATATTACCGATAAGTTCAGCGTAAGTTTTTGTTGCAGTATCAAAACCGAAAGAAATTTCAATTTGTTCGTTCTTTAAGTCACCGTCAATAGTTTTTGGACAACCGATAACCTGAATACCTGCATTATTTGCAACAAACCATTCTGCTAAAAGTGCTGCGTTTGTATTTGAATCATCGCCGCCGATAATTACAACAGCAGAAATATTTAGTTTTTTACAAACTTCAAGAGATTTTTCAAACTGTTCCTGTGTTTCCAGTTTTGTTCTTCCTGAGCCGATAATATCAAAACCGCCGGTGTTTCTGTAATCATCAATAAATTCATCATCAAATTCAACATACTTGCCGTCAATAATTCCGGAAGGTCCGCCTAAAAATCCGTAAAGTTTATTTGCCGGATTAGCCTGTTTAAGCGCGTCATAAAGCCCTGCAATAACGTTGTGTCCGCCGGGTGCCTGTCCGCCGGAAAGAATTACACCTACATTTCTTTGTTCAGAGGCTGATGAAGAGCTTGAAGACTTAAAAGTTACGGTCGGTTTGCCGTAAGTGTTCTTAAATAATGCTTTAATTTCGTCCTTATTATCAACCGCTTCTGTAGCGCCGCCTTCTTCAACAGAAAGGTTATTTATACCCTGCGCAAGTGAAGACGGAAGTTTAGGCTGATATTTTAGTCTTTCAATCTGTAATGGTGATAATTTTGTCATAATAAACTTTCCCTTTCTTTTTATTCGCCCAATAATAGTAAACTTAAATAAATTACGATAACTCCGGATATAATCCCCTTAATAGCGGAATGCCAGTCTCCGCATTCGTGAGAGAGTGGCAGGAGTGTATCAAATGAGATATAAACCATAATTCCGGCAACTGCAGCAAGTAAAAATCCTACAAACATTTGCGGCATAAACAGGTTTATCAGAATTAATCCGATAACGGCGCCCAGCGGTTCTGTAAGTCCGGTCCAGAACGAGTACCAGATTGCATAACGTTTTTTGCCGGTTGCGTGATAAATCGGAATAGCAACGGCTATTCCCTCCGGAATATTGTGTATTGCAATAGCAAGAGCAACGGAAATACCGATAGTTATATCCTGTGCTGAAACTATAAATGTTGCAAGCCCTTCCGGAAAATTGTGCAGAGCAATCGCGATTGCTGTAATAAATCCGGCACGTTTGATTTTATGTTTATGGTCACACCCTTCAGGTGATTTGAGAAAATCTGAATCAATATGATCGGGAATAAAAATATCAATCAAAATTGCAACTATAATGCCTGCAAGAAATCCGCCGAACGCTATAAATGCAAAATTGTGCGGAAAGTATTTTGCTAGAAGTTCATTTGCTTCTTCAAGAATTTCCGTAAATGAAAGGAAAATCATTACGCCGGCAGAAAAACCGAGTCCTAATGAGATTGCTTTCATATTATCGCGTTTTATGACAAACGTAATAAATCCGCCGATTAAGGTCGCCAATCCGGCTAAAAATGTCATTATAAAAGGTAATTGATACTGTTCTAACATTATAATGTATTCCCCTTGTAATATTAGCACAAATAAGAAATAGCGTAAATATTTATTGGCTTAGGTTCTGTAATAAAGGTAAAAATATGTCATGCTGAACTTGGTTTGGAATTCACAGCAAATCTTGTTTAAGACCCTGAAACTGCCTCGCGATAAACGGGTACGGCTCTGCTTTACATCCTCCGCTCGGCTTGTTCAGGGGGACATGTCACTTCTTATCATTCCGAACTTGCGGATTTTCGGTAGGGTGGAGCAAAGCGGAACCCGTAAGGTGTCGGGAAATGTTGAATTTTCCGATATCCCGAATAATCCAAGACAGTTTCTGAATCTTATGCAAGACTTGTAATAGGTCCTGAAATGAATTCAGGACGACAGCCCATTGGACATTTTACTGTCATACAGAACTTGTTTCAGCATCTCGTATAAGACTTATCTTAGATTTGCAGAGTGTAATTCATTGCACCTTATTTCTGCAAAAATCCTTTAAATAAATGATGGCAAGAATGTACCTCCGTGTTATTCTGCAATTGAAAGGGTAGTGTATAGTAATGTTAAATAGTACTTTTACATCAAGGAATAACGGGGAAATTTCCGGGTCTATTACACGTAATTGGACAGAACAGGCATTAGAATGTTACAAACTTAACGGGGACTGCAAAAGATGCTCTATTGCAGAAGGGCATTATTCTTTTGAGTGCCAGATGCCAAAAGTCGTTGATATTCTGCTTGCGGTTAACGGTGCACCTGTTACTAAGTAGTCTTTATTACAAATCGGAGAGCTGCCGGTTAGTGTTTGATTTTAATTTATATTTCAAACAGTACACTCGGCTGTCTTTCTTCTGTTTTTGAAAAAGATTTCACTTTTGTGGATACAGTAAGATATAGTTTCTTTTTGGCACGGGTTATTGCAACATATACAAGTCTAAAGTTTTCTGCAAGAGAGAATTCTTTTATTTCTTGTTCTGTTTTGGGTGTATTTGTTTTTGAAAGTTCTTTTATACCTTCTGTAAAAAATGTTGACTTTTTAATTGTGTATTCATCTACCGTAAGCGGAAAGTCTTTTCCGTTCATCTCAGGTATAAATACATAATCAAATTCATCGCCCTTGGATTTGTGCAGCGTCATGATTTGTACCTGACCGCCGAGGCTCTTGGTTTCATCTTCTTCCGAGAAGAAACGAAATCCGCTTAAAGAATTTCTTTGTGCCAGCTCTTTAAGCCGCTCTACAACATAGTGCCAGTCATTGTTCAGCGTACTTATACGTTTTACCAGTGTGGAAATTAAATAAACATTTGAACGTTCTATTTCCGATGAAAAATAGTGAATGCCGGTTTTAATGGTAAATTCTTCCGGTTCTAAAGAAGAACAATTAAGCCAGTAATTCATATCCCAGTGGAATTGTCCAAGATATGGCGATAAAATTTCATCAGGAGAAAGTGATATAAAAGGAACCGGACAGTTTCTTATTTCTTCCTGTGCTCTTGCCTGATAAAATCCGTATCCTGCAAGAAGTTCATACGTTTCTGCAAGCGTATTATTATCATACGGGGTTAATATGAATTTCATTATTGCATAAATTACCTGAAATACAGCTTTTTGCTCAAGTTTGTCACTTCTGGTAATAGTCTTAAATCCGGCGTTATTAAAATATTCCGTCCAATCCGCAACCTGATAATTTGCTCTTAACAGAACCCCTACAGTTGCATTATTATTTTCTGCAAAAATGTTTTTTATGGTTTTTAGTATAAAATTTCTCTCTTCGTTTTTTTCTTCAAAGACTTTTTTAATAATCGGGTTTTGTGAAACCGGATTTTTCCCTTCAACTCCTTCCATTTTTATATCAAAAAATGCTTGTGGTAATACTTTTTTCCCGTATTCAACAAGATTGTTGGCACAATCCATAACTCCCTGCGCGCACCGCTGAGAATGATTCATATTAACCCGTGTTTGCGCCGTTGTGATAAATTTTCTGAAACCTTCAACATCAGCGTTAGAAAAGGTGGTTGTAATTGCCTGGTTTATATCACCGCATCTGATTAAATTTCCGTGTTTGCCGCTTAACAGCTTTAATAGTTGTTGTTGAACTACGGAAGAGTCCTGTGCTTCATCTTCTATTACGTATTCACATATATTTTGATAATATTCCAGAATATCGGGGTTTTCTTTTAGTAATTTAACCGATAATAATAAAATGTCGTCATAATCAATCAGGTTATTTTCTTTTAGTTCTTCCTGATAAAGTTTGTAAAAGTCTAAAAATTTCAGAATTTTTTTATCAGTAATTTTATTTGTGTCAAAATCTTTACCGACTTGAAACTTCATAATTGATATTGCTCTTGTAAAATCTTCCGCTTCTGTCTTGGTTAGTTTAAGTTTTATATTATTTATAATTTTTCCGCGCTGTGTATCATCACAAATATCAAAATCTGCATCAAGCCCCAGCCGTTCGTAGTTTGCGTTTTCTTTGAGCAGTCTTAAAGCTAAACCGTGAATTGTGCTTATATTTGGTAGCTGGTTGCTGTTCGGGAAAATATTTTTTATACGTTCCCTGAAATTCCTTGCTGCTGAGTCCATGTATGTTAATACGAATATATTTTCAGGATTAACTTTTCTCTCTAAAAGTTTTACGATAAGAGCAAGGAGTATAAATGTTTTGCCCGCTCCCGGAACGGCGGATATTGCCATTGCGCCTTGCCGGTAATCCAATACCGGCTTTTGGTCACTTCTGGGTGTGATTTTAAATGCTGTATTTTCTTTTTCGTTTTCTTCCCGGCAGGTAATATGTCCTTCAATTCCGCCAAAGTTTTCAGCGCCCAGTGTATCAAAAAGACTTGAATAGGCAAATATGTGTTTATCTGCCAGCAGAGTAAGTTTTCTTAAGACTCTTGCAGTCTTTTCTTTTGCAAGCCTGGTTTCATCATCAATTGTATAAGTGTTTTTATCCCAGCCTGCCTGAAAAACCCAGGCATTGTATAACGGACCCGTGTCGCTTTTTATCCAGTCGCTTGATGAAATATCCAGCCAGAATTGATATTTTGTTTTTATTTTAAAATCAATAAGTTTTTGGGGGGTTGAAACAATAATGCCGTTTAAATCAAGTTCTGTAAATGAGGGGTTTTCAGATATAATTGAACGTTCAATTTGTTCGATAATTTCAATATTTGATATTTTTAAACCGTGAGCCTTAACTTCTTCAAATCCTTTCAATTGTTTTATGAAAAAGTTGATTTTTTCAATATTATCAGGAGTAACGTATCCGGTTAATTCATAGAATAACCTGTAAACTTTTTCTGATAACGGGATATTACTATTCTTAAGCTCTGAGATTAAATCTAAAAATTTCCGGTAATTATCGTTGTTTTTAGGTATTTCTGTCTCAGGTATTTCTCCTTTTTCATTAAATTTTTCAAGCAAATCTTTACAATATTTTAGCGGGATATTTAAAAAATCCGATAAAATATTCCGAAACTCAAACTCGCTTATACTTTTACCTTCAATAAGTTTGAGTATATTTATGCAGGATTTTATTAGCGGATTTTGGATAAGTTTTTCACTGCCTGATAAAAATATACACTTTGTAGAAGAAAAAGCCTCTTTTAGCGTGAATTTAAGTAATTCATCCTGTACCGGTGTAACGATTGCGATATCAGAAGGTATACATTCCGTATCGTTTAACAATAAGTTCTTTATTTCTTTGACTGCAAAATCTACCATTTGAGCGCGTTTGGGCAGAGATAAGACAGTAAAGTTTTTTAATAATTTATTTTCGTTATTTTGAACATTGTTATAGATTATTTCCGCATCACTGTTCGGTTCGGAATTTTCTTCCAATGGTGTTTCATTAAAGATTTTGGCTAACCGCTGCCCTGCACTCTTATCGGCGCTTAAATATCCAAATCTGCTTGAGCCGCGTTCATCATAGCATATATAATGCCCCTTTAATTGTTTTGAAAGCTCTTCTATAAAATCAATACAGACCGGAGGCATTTCATCTGCATCATTAATAATTAAGTATTCGATGTTTTTAAAATAGTCTGTATTTTTATATATGTAGTTAAAAATTTGGATTTGTCGGAGATAATCAAATGCCCGGTATGCAAGGGTTTGCCTGCTGAAAAGTTTAAGTGCTTTTGCGGCGTCTTCACTAAATGATTCTTTTAGAACAGCACTGCGTTTTTGTACCTCTTCGTCAGTCAGATTGTTCTGCACAATAAGTGAATAACGTCTGAATAGCTGGTGCAGAAGTGAATGCTTTGAATTATATCCTTCAAATTTCAAATCATTTATTATATTTTTTAAAATATACTGGGAAGGCTCCAAACCGCAATTATTAGGGAGTAGTACAACATTGTCCGATGGTATTTTGTTTTCCAGAATACCCCAATTGTCACTAACTGTATTATATACAAGTCCGAAAAAACTATATACTTGAATTTTTGTAATAATATTTATATCTTTTGAGTTAAAAAATTCATTTAAAAACTCATTTTTTGCTTTTCCGTTTTGCAAAATAATAAGAATCTTTGATGCGTCAATTCCGTTGTGCAGTAAAGATTTGAACTCATCGACTAATACTTTAGTTTTAGATTTATTACCCAAAATGTTTACTAACATACTCTTATTATACTATTTTCTTTTTAAT
>CASELB010000106.1 GCA_949288685.1 uncultured bacterium | reverse complement strand
TGTATCGCCCAGATTTTTTTTAAGAAAATAGAGAGAAATAGAAAAAGGCGATACAAATGGCGAGAACTTGTCGATTCAAGTTCGGCGGGGGCGAGCGGAGGCTGGAGCGATTTTGCGAAGCGGTGCAGCCGCGGGAGCAAAATATTTTTGGCTTAATTGAAAAATGCTATGTTTCCATAAGTTGACTATAGTCAAGATTATGTTTTCTTGCATATTGTAAAAAAATCTTTTCTTCTAAGGATACTCTTATATTAAAACATAATAATTTATCTTTATCTTTTGGTTTTCTACCTGCGCCTTTGCGTAAACCGCCCCAATGTTTAGATACTTCTTTCTCAACAGAGGTATGGAGTTCAGCTTGTTCATCAGGAGACAAAAGTTCTTTAATTAAATCATCATTTGTTTTAAGATTTTTCATGAATATTACTCCTTATGTATTTTTTAATATTATTTATGGCTTCAAGTTTATGTTTTTCCGGAGCTTTTTGACTTTTTTTTAGAGCAACAAGACCGATTATTATTATATTATTTTCATGGTACATAAAATAAATTCTTACTTTATCACATTTCATTTCAAACAACCCGTCTTTATTTAATGGTCGGCTATTTATACCGGTCTTGCCTAAGTATTCAAAAAGAGCGACTGTTCTTAAAGCTCTTTTTAAATTCTGTTTATCAAGGTTCTTTAAGTCTTCTTCTGCTTCAGGGGTATATTTTGCTATGAACTGCTTATCCATAATGCTATTATAATATCTATTTTGATTTTTGTCAACATAAATCAAAATAGATAGTTGAAAATTTTTATTTATTTAAAATATTTGCTTCTTTTTTATGATATTAATTTACTATTTTCCCCCGTCAAATATAGTATTTTTTAGTTAAAAACTGGATAATGGTTATAATTAATGCTACAATTAGACTTGGATATAGGTACATAAGAGAGGGACAGGATGCTTCAGGAGGCAACAAGGGCGATTAATTCCGCTTTTAATAACAGTTTTGTAAAAAAATTATCATTATATCTTCATGATTGTATCAGGGAAGAGGTAAAGAGTTCTACATTCAGAAATCTTAAATCTGATAAAGATAATAAATGGATTTTTCTGCCGGATGAAGATATTTTGTTTACAGAAGGGGCAGAATATTTAAAACTTGACGGTAAAGATAACAAGATTACCGAACTTATGATTCAAAGCGAAATGAGCCAGCGTGATAAATATTTGATATACGGATATTTATTTTTAGTCGGTAAAAGCGGGAAATCAAGAAAACAAAACGAGTTTTTAACTCCGCTCTTATATACATCTTGCAGGTTAGAACGAAACGGGGTTAATATTAATTGTATTCCGACGGATGAAGTTATTTCTCTTAATACAGGCGCCCTGACATCATTAATGAAAAAAAGTGATGATGAAGATGAAATGGAACAACTTATTGAAGGGCTGCTTGATGTTGTTCCGACAATACCTGTCACGCAGGAAAAACTTGATATATTTTTAACGACATTAAAATCTATTATACCGGAAATAGATATTTCTCTAAATCCGGCTATGGCGGTAGATGAGGATAATATTTCAAAAGATTTTTATTCAGAAAAAGTAACGGCGGAGAATGTTGATGAAATAGTTGAAGAAGAACAAGCGGTGACAGTGTCTAAAGCTAAATATGATACTATTTCAATAACAAATCAATGTGCAATTATTCTTACAAAACGCCCCTCGGTTACAGCAGGTGTTTTGCATGAATTAAGCCAGATTGCGGAAAAACCGAGCGGATTGTATAGAGAAACGGTTTTAAACGTTATAAATGAAGAATTTATCCAGTCAAAACCTAACGATAATTTATCCGGTAAAAAATTAGCGGACTTTTTCCCTGTGACGCCGCTTTCTTTAAGCGATTCGCAGGAAGCGGTAATAAAAAATACAGAAGCAGGGAAAATTATATCAGTATTTGGACCTCCGGGAACAGGTAAATCACAAACTATTGTGAATTTAGTGGCACACCTTATAGCAAACGGTAAAACAGTGCTTGTGGCCTCCCGTATGGATAAAGCTGTGGATGTTGTTGCAGAACGCCTGAATGAATTGGGTGCGCCGTTCTTAGCATTGCGTGCCGGGCGTCTTAACTATCAGAAACAATTGAGTTTTCAACTTCAAGATTTACTGGCAAACAAGGTTGATTTGAATACAAAAGCTGAAAGCTCTGTACTTGTTGATACTCCGGATATGAAAAAATTACTTGATTCAATAAAAGAATTAGAAACTAAGGCTGAGAAAATTCTTTCACTTGAAAAACGTTGGACTGATTTGAATTCACAGGTTGGTGATGCGAAATCAATGTTCAGGTCTATGAGTATTATTAAAAAACCGCTTAAGCGTGATGAAATAAATACTGTGGAAAGCATTGCGGATTCTTTGACGCAAAATATGGAGAAGTCAGGGATTTTTGCCTCTTTTAAAAACTTTGCAGCGTTAAAAAAACTGAATTCAATACTGGATAATGATTTTAGTGTGTCAAATGACAATCTTATGATACTTAGAAATGAACTTGAATATACAAAATTGGTTTGTGAGCAGCGTGAAGCGGAAACTTCTATTCAAGCAATCGGAAATTTACACTTAATACTGGGACAAATTAAGACATTAAAGAAAAAACAGAAAGAACTGGCGATAAATATACTTATTAATAAACGCAGAGAAGCGCTAAAGGGATTAATGCAGGATCAGGTAAAGCGCCAGCGGCTGTTTGTACATTCTAAATCGTTAGTTGAACGAAAAAAGAACCTTCAAGACAGATTGTTGTCAAACGAAGATTTTAAACCGCTGCTTGAGGCTTTTCCTTGCTGGTGTGTAACGACATTTGCGGTTTCTTCGTCATTGCCGCTTAAGCCGGGCTTGTTTGATGTAGTTATTATAGATGAAGCATCACAATGCGATATCGCAAGCTGTTTCCCGCTGCTATTCAGGGCTAAAAAAGCCGTAGTTGTCGGTGATGATAAACAACTACCGCATCTTTCGTTCCTTGAAAAAGCGAAAGAACAATCATTTTTGAGTCAGTACGGGATTGAGGATAAGTACCAGTTAATGTGGCGTTTCAGGACAAATTCAATGTTTGACCTTGCAAATTATTATTCTATGCACCCTGTATTATTGGACGAACATTTTAGAAGTTTGCCGCCAATCATAAACTTTTCTGCAAATGAGTTTTACGGCGGACGTTTAAGGGTGATGAAGCGTAATAATGATACGGAACCGGTATTGGAAGCGGTTATTGTTCCGGATGGTAAAGTTGATTTTGATGCGACAAGGAACTTGCCGGAGATTGAAGCTGTTGTGAAGCGTTTACATGAAATAATCCTTGATGATGAACGGAAAAATCCCGATAATCCGGTTTCTATAGGCATTATATCTCCGTTTAGAGCACAGGTTGAACAGTTAAAAATTTCTGTAAGCAAGGTTTTATCAGATTATATGATAACTAAACACAAAATAGAAATAGGTACGGCGCATACGTTTCAAGGTGATGAGAAAGATATAATTCTAATTTCGTGGGCGTTTGCAAATAATAGTTTCCCGCAAAGTTTGACATTCTTACAAAAACCGAATTTGTTTAACGTTGCAATTACGCGCGCAAGAAGAAAAATGATTAATTTTATATCTAAAAATCCGAAAGAATTGCCGGAAGGCTTGCTGCGTTCGTATTTTTCATATATAGAGGATTATACAAACAGGTACAATCTTAAAAACTCTGATGAGTTTGATGAAAATATTTATAAAAACTCATTTGAGCGCGAAGTTGCGGAAGCCTTACGTGCGGTTGGTCACACTGTAAAAGCCGGTCAGGAAATATCCGGAGTAAGCGCAGATTTACTTGTTGACGATAGTTTTGTAATAGAGTGTGACGGAATGGAAGACAACAAGGCTGCAAATATTACGGATACTAAAAAACAGGTCTTAATTGAACGCAGCGGTATTCCTGTAAAACGTATTACGTACAGGGAATGGCAATATTCAAATCAGGCATGTATTAACAGAGTTCTTGCGTAAGAAATTTCCGGTGCTGTTTTGAATAAAAGCAGAATGGATAAAGATTTAATATTTTCAATGTCTTTTTTGCAGCCACAATCTTGTGTCTTGTTAGGCAGCAATAAACGTGTCTGCACGGCAAGGCTTAACGCCTTGACCTGTTCGCATTAAACGTGTCTTCGTGTTTTGCCTTCGTATTTTCAATACTTGGCAAAAGCACTTCGCACTCTGCTCACAGGTCGCTCAAACTCGCGTGTCGCGAGTTCTTGAAATCTTGAATTTGACAAATAAAAAAGAGCCACTTTCGTGACTCTTTTTTATTAGCGGGAGACGAGGCTCGAACTCGCGACATCCTCCTTGGCAAGGAGGCATTCTACCACTGAATTACCCCC
>CASELB010000105.1 GCA_949288685.1 uncultured bacterium | reverse complement strand
TATGAGCAGGATTTCCGATGATTGATGTTAAAGTTGAACTTTACGACGGTTCATACCACGAAGTCGACTCTTCTGAAATGGCGTTCAAGATTGCCGGTTCTATGGCTATGAAAGAAGGTACTAAGAAAGCTGCACCTTGTATCCTTGAACCTATGATGAAAGTTGAAATCGAAATTCCTGAAGAATATACAGGTACGATTATCGGCGATATTTCAAGACGCCGCGGACGTGTTGAAGGGCAGGAACCACAGGGCAATACCGGTAATGTTATTGTCAGAGCTACTGTTCCGCTTGCAAATATGTTCGGTTATGCAACAGACTTGAGATCTAATACTCAAGGACGCGGTACTTTCTCTATGGAATTTAAATGCTATGAACAAGTGCCCGCAAATATCGAAAAAGAAATTATTGAAAAATACAGTGCAAGCAAAGCGTAAGCTATCAACGGAGGCGGATTTTATGCCGCCTCTTCTTTATACTAATCAGCGCCGGATTATTCCGGCGCTTTTTTGATGCAAGAGTTGTGATTTTTGTTTATTTCTTATAGAATAATATATATAATATTTTAGGAGGGTATTTTGTACGGAATTATATTAGCAGGGGGCTCCGGCAGCCGTTTATGGCCAATGTCAAGGGAATTGTATCCGAAACAGTTGTTAAATATTCAAAACCACGAAAGTTTATTGCAAGCAACCTATAAGCGCCTTGCAGATTTTATACCGGATAGCAATATAATTGCATCTACCGGTGTTAAGCATGTTGCAAATGTCAAGTCGCAGCTTATGAAAAATTCGGAAAAGATAAAGGTTTTGTCAGAACCTCTTTCAAAGAATACCGCACCCGCTATTGCTGTTGCGGTAAAGAATATTCTTTCCAAAAATGGAGATGATGTTGTTCTCGTTGTTCCGTCTGACCATTTAATAAAAGATACCGGGAAATTTGAAACAACGGTTAATAAGGGTGAAAAACTTGCTAATTTGGGGTATATTGTAACTTTTGGTGTACAGCCGTCTTACCCTGAGACAGGTTACGGTTATATAAATATTTCAGATACACAGTTAGAAGACGGGTATAAAGTCAGCAGATTTGTTGAAAAACCTGACTATGAACTTGCACAAAAATATGTGAAATCAGGTAAATATTTCTGGAATGCAGGTATTTTTATGTTTAAAGCATCTGTTTTTCTTGATGAGTTAAAAAAACATTCACCGGAAATTTATACTATACTGGAAAAATTTGATTTTACAAATTCTGATGAAATTCCGTATATCGATTATGAGCATATGCCTAATATTTCTGTCGATTATGCGGTGATGGAAAAATCGGATAAGATTGCTCTTGTCAAACTTGAAAGTGATTGGAATGACCTCGGCTCATGGGCTTCTATCTATGATACCGAAAAAAAGGATGAGAACGGGAATGCGTTTGTAGGACATGTTATTGATTTGGATTCAAAAAATTCTCTTGTATATTCTTCATCAAAATTGTGTGCGACAATCGGGCTTGAGGACACTGTTCTTGTAGAAACGGAGGATGCTGTTTTAGCATGCAAAAAAGACAGAACGCAAGATGTTAAAAAGATTTATGATATTTTAAAACGTCAGAATGATAATACTCACCTTATTCATAAAACGGTATACAGACCGTGGGGGTTTTATACGGTATTGACTCAGGGGGATGGTTTTTTAACCAAGATGATACAGGTTAATACCGGTCAAAAATTGTCAGTTCAGTCTCACAATTATAGAAGTGAGCACTGGGTTGTACTTTCAGGTACCGCAAAAGTTGTATTAGAGGGGAAGGACTATATTTTAAGCCCGGGAAACAGTATTGATATTCCGCTAAAGGCAATTCATTCACTGCAAAATCCTTATAATGAACCGTTAAAAATTATAGAAGTACAACTTGGTGACCCGTTGATTGAAGAAGATATAATTCGCTACGAAGATATGTACGGCAGGGTTTAATTTTATATGAGTAAAAAGTTTGTACTAAAAACGATGGGGTGTAAGGCTAACCAGTTTGAAGGCGGGATAATAACAGAAAATCTTGTTAATAACGGGTATACGAAAGTTAATACACCGGCGGAGGCAGACTTTTTTATACTCAATTCCTGTACTGTTACACACAAGAGTGATAACGAAGCGCTTTATTTGTTGAGAAATGCGAAACACGAAAATCCGGATATTATTAACATTATAACCGGTTGTGTTGCACAGGTTAAAAAGGAAGAGTTGCTGGCGCTTGATTATGTTGATATTGTGCTTGGAAATGATGAGAAACTTGATATAAGTAATTATCTGTCACGCGGGTTACATTTTAGTGTTACTAATCTTATGGATAAAAGTGATTTTACTTATGCAATATTAAATGATATCTATAAAACCCGTATCGGATTAAAAATTCAGGACGGATGTAACAGCAGGTGTTCTTACTGTATAATTCCGTTTGCGCGCGGTAAAAGCAGAAGTGCGGATATTGATTTTCTTGTAAAACAAATTAATAATTATGCAGCGCACGGGTATAATGAAGTTATGCTTACGGGTATTCATATAGGGCAGTGGGGAAAAGAGTTTGGTAAATCTTTAGTCGATTTATTAAGAGAAATAGAAAAAACAAATATTCCGCGATATCGCCTCGGGTCTTTAAATCCCTCTGAGATTGATGAGGAATTATTGGATTTTTTGCAGTCTTCTGATAAGTTTTGCCCGCATTTTCATCTGTCTTTGCAATCTGCGTGTGACAGTACATTAAAGAGGATGAACCGGTTTTATAAGACAGAGGAATACTTAGAACAGATTAGTGATATAAAACGGCGCTGGCAAAATCCGTTTTTAGGCTCGGATATAATAGTCGGATTTCCGGGAGAAACCGAAGAGGATTTTAAAGAAACATATAACAATCTAAAATCTTCCGGATTAACGCAAATTCACACATTTCCTTATTCCGTAAGAGAAGGAACGGCGGCAGAAAAAATGGCTGAACAGGTGCCTCTTCAGATTAAAAACGAAAGAGCAGATTTAATAAAACAATTGTCTAAAACGAAGTATAACCAATTTTTATCGGCTAATACCGGAACGGTGGCGGAAGTTCTTATTGAAAAACATCCGGATAAGCGAACCGGAAAATATAAAGGATTAACCCGTAATTATTTGACGGTTGTTGTAAATTCTGATATACCGGGATTATTTAATACTTTGCAAAAAGTCAGGATATCTTTGGAGGCTGATACGCTTTCGGGTGAAGTAGTCTAAATACTGTAAAAAATAATCCGTTCACACTATACAGTCGTTCTTGACACGGGAAAATGTTAGTGATATTATTGAGTGGAAAGTTCCACATATAAAGCGGACAATTTTTTGAAACTAGACAAAAATGAGATATACATTACATTAGACGGGTGGGAGAGATAAATACAACAGCACCTGTTTGTGTGTGTGAAAACGGTGAGGAAACATGAGAGGCAAAATTATATTAATTTTATTAATAATGTTGGGGCTTATTGCAGCGCGTGCATTGTACAGCCATTTTTCGACGATAAATTCCGGTAAGCGCGGCGCATTTACAGCTCCGTCGGTTACTGTTCAGGAAGTAAAAAGTATTCCTGTAACGGTTTCTTATGAAGCTCCGGCAAGGGTTAGTGCAAAATACAGGGTAGAGGTTATGGCGCGTATAAGCGGCTACCTTACTAAGAGCTATTTTAAAGAAGGTGATTTTGTAAAAGCCGGACAGTTGTTGTTTGAGATAGAGCCTCTTGAATATAAACTTGCGGTACAAAAAGCAAAAGGTAATCTTGATAATGCCAGAGCGCAGCTTAATTATTATGAAAAACAGCTTGCAAGGTATGAGGAACTTGTCCAAAAAGATTACGTTGCAAGGTCTGATTATGATAATATGCTGGCGCAAAGAGACGCATACAGAGCACAGGTATCATTAAATGAGGGTGCGTATAATGATGCGTTGCGTAATTATGGTTATACACAAGTCAAAGCTCCTGTTGACGGTCGTATCGGTATAATTAATGTTACCGTCGGTAACTATGTAAATGCTCAAGCAGGATATTTAACAACAATAAACAGTGAAGACCCGATGTATATAACATTCCCGCTTGACTCAAAGGATTATGCCGCGCTTAATAATGTCGACGGCAGCGCAAATGTTAACAGAACGGTTGAATACAAGTTTTCTACCGGTATGTTGTACGGAGAAAAGGGGGTTCAAGATTTTAGAGATAATAAAGTCGATGAGACAACCGGTACTATAACTCTTCGTGCTACATTTAAAAATCCGCATGGTGAGTTGATACAGGGCGATTACGGCAGAATTACCATTTATTCTAATAATAAAGCCCCGTTACCTACGGTTCCTGTTGAGTCCGTTATGGAAAATCAGGAAGGGCAATATTTATACAAACTTGATGAACAAAACCTGCCGAGACTCACATATATTAAAACAACCTTCCAGCAAGACGGAAACTGGGTTGTGACTGACGGTATCAAAAACGGTGACAAAATTATTGTTGCCGGTATACAAAAAGTTGTTGCAGGTCAGCCGGTAAATATTGTAGATAAGATAGAAGCCGGTGCCGGCATTAAGAAAAAACAATCATTAATTGATACAGTAAAAGGATTTTTTAGTAAAAAGAATAATAAGGCAGAATAGATATGGCAGGTAATTTATTTATTAAAAGACCAAAATTCGCAATAGTAATATCACTTGTAATTATGCTTGCCGGTTTAATTGCAATACCGACACTGCCTTTAGAAGAGTATCCTTCCATTACTCCGCCGCAGGTAATTGTACAGGCAACATACGCCGGCGCAAGCTCTGACGTTGTAGCCTCAACTGTTGCTGCTCCGGTAGAGTTACAATTGAACGGTGTTGAAAATATGATTTATATGTCTTCAACATCATCAAATGGTGCGTACCAGTTAACATTGTATTTTGAAATAGGTTCTGACCCGGATATGGCGCTGGTTAACGTTCAAAACCAGCTGCAGCTTGTAACTCCGCGTTTGCCTGATCAGGTTAGGAATTACGGTTTAACGGTCAGAAAATCTACCGGCGGTCCGGGTGTTTTGATGATTGCTTTAACTTCTCCTAACCATACTTATAATGCATTGTACCTTGCAAATTACGCGACAATGTACCTAAAGGATGAGATTGCCAGAATTCACGGTATTGGTACTGTTAACGTATACGGTGCAGGCGATTATTCAATGCGTATATGGTTAAAGCCTGATAAGATGGCGAGCCTCGGAGTCTCTGTTGCGGAAGTGAGCGCTGCTATTTCAGCACAAAACGTTCAAACCCCTGCCGGTAACATCGGTGTTGAACCGATTGATACTCCGCAGATGATGAAAGTTACATTAAGAACTCCCGGGCGTTTAAAGGATGTTGAAGAATTTGAAAACATTATTATCCGTTCTAATACCGATGGTTCTAATATTAAAATAAAAGATATTGCAAGGGTTGAATTAGGTGCCGAAAAATATACATCAATGTCTGATGTTGACGGTGATGCTTGCTCTGTTATCATGATTAACCAACTTCCTGAAGCAAATGCTATTGACCTTGTTAAAAAGATTAAAGCAAAAGTTACTGAATTAAGTAAGAGTTTCCCGCCGGATCTGGTTTATTCAATACAGTATGACCAGACAGAGTTTATACAGGAATCTATTAACGAAGTTGTGCATGCGATTGTTCTTGCAATTATACTTGTAAGTTTGGTTACATACCTCTTTTTAGGAACGGCACGTGCGGCGTTTATTCCGTTCTGTGCAATACCGGTTTCTCTGTTAGGTGTGTTTATATTTCTTGTACTGTTTGGATTTTCAATTAACCTTTTGATATTATTCAGTCTGGTGCTGGCTGTTGGTCTGGTTGTTGACGATGCTATTGTTGTACTTGAAAATACACAGCGGCATATTCAGGAAGGTAAAGACCCTAAGACTGCGACAGAAATCACAATGGATGAAGTTTTTAATGCTGTTGTTGCTACCTCTCTTGTATTGATGGCTGTATTTGTTCCTGTATCATTTATGTCAGGTATTACCGGGCAGATGTTCAGACAGTTCGCAATTTGTATTGCAACATCAATAGGTCTATCGGCAATTGTTGCGTTAACTCTTTCTCCGGCGCTGTGTTCTATTATTCTTAAGCCGAAAGAATTAATAAAAGAAAATAAATATATAGAGCGATTTAATATATGGTTTGACGAATTAAGAGAAAAATATCTTGTTGCTGTAAAATACTTTGTAGATTCACCAAAGAAAACAGTACTGGTGCTTTTAGGTGTAATTGTATTTATTCTTGGTATGGCAAAGGTAATTCCGACCGGATTTTTACCTGATGAGGACAGAGGTGCATTAATATCGCAGGTTCAACTTCCTGATGGTGCTACTCTTACCCGTACAAATGCGGTTGCCAGAGAATTGGCATCCGAGTTTGCAAAAATTCCGGGTGTTGAAACAATGTTGTCTATTGTAGGTTATAACGGTGATAATACGGCAATTTTGATTACGGATTTAGAGCCCTGGGGAAAAAGAAAAAGCGCTAAATTACAGGTCAACAATATAATTGCGCAAATTAATAAAATAACATCAGGGTATTCTAAAGCTATTGTGTTTACAACTCAGCCGGCAGCAATTGCAGGTATGAGTATGTTTGGCGGATTTGAATACCAATTACTGGACAGAGGCGACAGAACTCCTGACGAATTATATATTGAGGCACAAAAGTTGATGGGCGCTGTTATGCAGTCACCAAAGTTTAAGAGTATTTACACTTCTTATACAGCATCAATGCCTCAAAAAATCATAGAAATTGATGAAGAAAAAGCTACTGCTCAGCAGGTTGATATTTCTGAAATTTATAATACTCTTGCAACACAGTTTGCTTCTACATATATAAACGATTTTAATAAGTTCGGGCGTGTTTACCGTGTTTATATGCAGGCGGATTCTGAATACAGGACATTGCCGTCAGATTTGTCAAAGATTTTTGTTAAAAATAAAAACGGCAAAATGGTACCTTTAACAGCGGTTATACATGTAAGAGATATTATCGGACCGTATTCTTTAACAAGATTTAACCTTTATCCTGCAATAACGCTTAACGGGTCTCCTGCCGATAACGTAAGTTCAGGACAGGCAATGGAAGAAATGAAGAAAATTTCTGATGATGTATTGCCTCGTGATATGGGTTTTGCTTGGTCCGGAACATCTTTGCAAGAGCAGCAGTCAGCAGGACAGATTGGACCGATTCTTACGATTGCATTAATATTTGTTTACCTGTTTCTTGTTGCATTATATGAAAGCTGGACATTGCCAATTGCCGTAATGTTAATTGCACCGGTTTCAATGTTAGGAGCGTTGTTCTTCCAATATATTTGCGGGCTATCGCTTGATATATACGCGCAAATCGGTCTTGTAATGCTTATAGGTTTAGGTACAAAGCAGGCAATTCTTATTGTAGAATTTGCTAAAGATGCAATGGAAAGAGACGGAATGAACTACCATGATGCGGCAATGCAGGCGGCAAAACTTCGTTTTAGAGCTGTAATGATGACGGCAATTGCGTTTTTGCTGGGGTTATTACCGCTGGTCTTTGCAAAGGGTGCAGGCGCCGGTTCACGTCACTCAATAGGTATTTCTGTATTTGGCGGTATGCTTGCTGTTACCACATTCGGTACAATTCTTGTACCTGCGTTTTTCTCAATGATTACCCAGATGAAACAAAAATTTTATGCATTTATGGGGAATAGAAAGTCTGGAGGCAGAAAATGAAAAAGTTAGCGGCTTTATTTCTTTTAACTGTATTTTCTATTGCTCAAACCCCGGTTTTAGCAAATGTAATACCAAAAATTGAATTAGGAAATATATTAATTGAAGATGAATATCCTGAAAGCGAACTTGTTGAACCGCTTATTCCTTCTTATGAAAGTCAGGATACATTAAGAATAGAAGGTGCTGTAGAGGCTACATCTGAGCCTGGTGAGGTTCCTGATTTAGGATTGGAAGATTGTTTGAGGATTGCCCTTGGTAACAACCCCAGAATTCAATCCGCAATGCAGGATATACTTGCTTCTGATGCCCGCGTAAGACAGGCGTGGTCAAATTATTTTCCGTCATTAAGCTGGCAAACAGGCTATACAAGAATTAAACAGCTCCAGTTATCTGATGCTATCGGTCGTAACCTTATATTCAACTACTGGGTTTTGGGACAAATTACTGCAAGCCAGATGCTGTATGACTTTGGGGTTACTCAAAATCAGGTAACCATACAAAAAATTGATAATAAAATCTATAAGATGAATTTGTCTGAAATAATTAACGATGTTGTTTATCAGGTTAAGGACGCTTATTATCAACTGCTTTATGCTCAAGAAAACAGAAATGTTGCTTTAGATATGGTTGATAAGTATACACTGTTTTATAATCAGGCTAAATCATATTATGAATCCGGGATTAGCCCGAAAGTTGATGTGACTATTGCAGAAGTTAATCTTAGTAATTCAAAATTAACTTTAATTCAGGCTGAGAATGCAGTTGATGTTGCAGTTGCAAAGCTGAATAATATAATGGGAGTTCCTTATTTTGATAAATATTCACTCTCTGACAGATTAACTTATAATGCTGTAGATCTTACACTTGAGCAGGCAGAGTGTGTAGCAAAAGAATCGCGTCCTGAATATAAGATGGCTGATTTGCGGGTTGAGAGTGCCTTGCAGAATGTTAAACTCGTAAAGAAATCCTGGGCTCCGCAGCTTACTGTTGAAGGTCAATTTCAGGTCGGCGGTAAAACACTGGTCAATAACTACGGTTATAACTGGGGCGGCTATTTAACCTTTCCGACTATTAACGGAATGCTGCTAAAGAACCAGATTAAAGAGGCAAAGGCTCTTCATTCAAAACAAATATCGGAAGCATTAAATACAAAAAATAATATTTATCTTGAGATACAACAGGCTTATTACAATTTAAATGAACGGAAAAATCAAATACCTGTTGCAACTTTAGGCGTAAAACAGGCAAAAGAAAACTATGAACTTTCTTTCGGGCGGTATAAAGTAGGCGTAGGCTCTCCGACAGAACTAAAGGACGCTCAGGTTGCATACCAGAATGCTATGTTGAGTTACTTAAATTCTTTATATCAGTACAATTCCGCGCTTGCGTATCTGGAAAAATCTGTCGGAAAAAATTTAAAACCGTGTGAAGTTCAGTTGGATAAAGAAGTAACAATTCCTGACGGAAAGAAAAATAAAGAAAACAAAGCTAAAAATAAATAAGTAATTAAAAGGCGTAGTTTTCTGTTTCTATTATATTTCCGGTGATAATATTATCAAATTTTTCTTTATTTAAACTGCTGTTTGCGGCAATAAAAACATTCCCTTTAATAAATTCCAGATTTCCGGGATGTGTAAGTTTTGAGTCAGCTATATCAAAATCTCCGCCGATTTCTCTGAGGCTGCCAAGAGAATATACACCTTCCCCGATGTAGACGTCGCCTCCGACATTTTCCAGATTTCCTAAAGAAAGGTGTCTTACATTAAAATTTACATCTCTTCCGATAGATTTTAAGTTTC
>CASELB010000104.1 GCA_949288685.1 uncultured bacterium | reverse complement strand
TGGTGATGTAATTCTCCAATAGTGCATACCGGACTTGTCATCACGTTTGTGGAATTCTCTGAAACAACCGTCACCCGGGTACCCGTCAGCAGCAGACCAAACCTGATAACCTGCTCTGTCATTTCTGCCCATAACGGCAACTTGTGCGTCAGGCAGCCAGTATGCGGAGTATGTATCGTATCCTGTAGCTGCTCTTTCAGGAAGCGGGATGTACTCAATATTCCCGTAAACCCCGATTACACGTCTGTTGCCTATGGAGTTACCGCCTTCAATTACGTGTGATTCAGTAAAGAAGTATTCAATATCATTGTTTTGCAGAGTAACTTCAATAGCCGGTCTCCAGTGTTTTTTACCATCTTTGCCAACGTATTCATATCCTTGACGGTATGCACATTCAGGCAGCCAACATCCTTTTGCTTTTTTGCCGAACAATCTTTTGGTTGTGTCAGAACCTACTTTGAATTGCGCATTAAGATTGCTGTCGGTGCAAAGAAGCGGAGAGAACCCGTGAGTAGCACCGGAAGTTGTTATTTCTATACAACCCAAATCTTGATACTTTTTGAAATTGCCAACCAAATCCATGCCATATTTATTAACATAATCATCACGGAGTTTGTTCCATAAATCGAAATAATACTTTGCAAGATACTTTAAGTGTTGCGAGTGGGCAACCTTAGGATCCGGGTATCTTTCCAAATCTTTTGATACAGCGGCAATTTGTGCATCTATGTATTTAACGAACCCGTGTTTAAGGTGTTCGTCATTAAGCTGCTCGGCAAGAATCGGCGTTATACCGACTGTTAATTTTGCCTTAATTCCTTCATCGTACAATTCAGAGATTGCGTTTAATAAAGGAACGTATGTTTCAGCCATACATTCGTAAAGATTTTCTTCGCCAAATGGCCACATTCCTGCTTTTCTGTAGTATGGCAGGTGGCTGTGCAGCATAAATACAAATTGTCCAACTGACATGATGCCTCCGTTCTTATTTTCTTAGTACACGTATATTTTCGTATGATATTACATTATTATATATAGCACACACGGATAAAAAAAGTAATCCTTTAGTATTAATTCTGCAGCATAATTGTTACAAATGTTAATCATGTTATAAAGGCTAAATCGGGCTTAGAGCGTGTATTTAATGGGCATGATGTATAGAAAATAAATGTAAAGAAAACACTTTTAATATTTTAAAATAATTCTGTCGGATTAGATGTTTTTTATATAAAAATTATAGCCTCAAATATTAATAAATGTAAAAATATTGTAGGAAATACACTTTAACTATTGCAAAATTATCTTAAAAATGTTAAATCTATAAGTAATTTTGTAAAGAAAAGTAAAAACAATCAAAAAATTAAGCAAATTTTTTTTATCACGTGACTTTTTAAATATGTGTAGAATACATTTGGGTGCAGGAAGGACATATCATTGAACATCAATCCAATTAATACTTATGACAGCGTCGGCAAAAACAGTAAAAACAATAATTCCGGACGCTTGTCCGCTAATCATTCTCAAGTACCTTCTCCGGAAGAATTAAAACGTAGTCCGGCATTTACGGGTAGTGACAAAACATTTTTAGACTGGGCAAGGAATTTTGATCTGGCAACCGTTATAGGAAATTTTAAGCAACGTATAGAGACTATGGGGTTTGTTGCTTTGTTTCTCATACAGGACGGTTTGGGCATGACTTTGCCAAGAACCTGGACGGGCTTTAACCGTGATAAAGAAGTTACCGGTAAACTTCATGTTCAGGAAGGGCTTGAAGTTTTGGGGCGGGAAGGCATAACCGGACCTGCAATGATGGCAATTCCTGCCGGTATTTTCTGGTTGACAAAGCGGGGGATGGGAAAATCTACTTATGTAAATAGCAGATTGATAAAATCTTTTGGTAAAACGGTTACTGGTTTAATTGAACGCGGTTCTGTTAAAGACGGTACGTTATTAAAATCTTCAATTATAGAGAATGGTTTTAAGAAAATGTATAAAGAGACTGTCGGGCTGGAGGCGTCTGATGATGTTATTGCAAAAGCAATGAATAAACTGGCTAAATCTGTTGAATTTGCTAAATTTGACCGTCCTGAAAAAATGACTGTTGCTGAAATTGAAAAAACATTTGGCAGTGATTATGGTATTGAAACAATCAGAGCTATTATAAAAAATAAAGACTTCGGGGCGGATGGTGTTCTTGAAGGCAGCGAATTGAAAAAAGTTGTTAAACATATCAAGAAAGATTTAGCAAATCCGATGAATACGATAATCAATGAAGCCCTGTTAGAAACAAGAGGTGCTGATTTGTCTAAGCTCAACCGTGTTGTTCTCGACGGTGCCACTTATGATATTAAAGAAGCAACTAACGGTTTAATGGCGTATGCACATGATGTTGTCGCTAAATTCAAAAATCCTGAAGATTTAACATCTGAAAAATTAGACAAATTTATGTATTCAATGATAGGTAAACGTTGGACATCAAATATAGCTGCAGGTGCAACTGTTCTCGGTGTAATGAATTATCTGCCTAAGCTGTATGCTTTCGGGGATAAGCCGCCCGGCGAAACTTCAAAATGTGCGGCTGCTGAACATTTGAAACATATTCAGGCTAAGCCAGAGGCGGAACCGCAAAAAGGAAATGTATCATTTAAAGGCGGATTTTCTGCTATCGGTAAGAAGATTGCAGGATGGAAAGATTTTGTACTTGCGGAAGGTGAGTTCCACGGATTTAATTTCTCCCCGACACTCATGTCTGCAATATCTGTTGTAGGTTTAACAATTCCGCGTGGTGCGCGTGCTTATGAACGTGCTCCGATTAAAACTGAAGAGCAACGCAAAAATGAAGGCTGGTTTGACAGATTGTTTAAGAAAGATATTTCTGAGATTAAGGAAATAGCTGTCAGAGACCCGTTGTCCGCGCTTTTTGTTGTATTTGCTGTTCCGCTGGCAACAAGAGGAATAATCAAATCTTATGAGAAAAAATCAGGTTTTGTACTGATTGACCATGAAAAAGATGAAGGTAAAGGGTTAAAGAAACTCGGTAAATACTTAAATCCGTACAGTAATATCAGTGTTATTAATAATGCGGAACTTGATGCATTGTACGGCGGTATAGATTCTCATAAAAAACTGGTAAATGTTTGTGAATATCTGGATAGAAAAGGCGGAAACCTTGCAAGAATATTCTCTTATTCAGGCAGTCAGGAAAGTATATTTAATGCAAAGGACAGCTTTACTCTGGATTCTATAAAGAAGATGGATATTGCCGAAAAGAATAAGAAAATTCTTGATTACATAAGAAATGCAAATCCGGAACTTCAAACAAAAATGGTAGATACACTTCTTCCTGCACTTAAAAAACTTAAAAATAACAGGGCGCTGGGTATTGCAAAGACTTTAAATTCATTGCCGTTCCTGCTTAACCTGATAGTTATTTCACCGTTCTTGCTCGGTGTTACAATACCAAAATATACTTATAAATTGACCCGTAAGTCAGGAGATAAGGCGCAAGGTATACCGGAGCCAAAGGGTCCGGCACAGCCGCCCGAACGTGAAAAATATTTGAAAAAACAGGCAGAAGACAACAGTAAAGTGAAGCAAACAGCATAATAAAAAACAGCCGCTTAAATTGGCGGCTTTTTTATTGGATTGTATACCGGAAATTTTGTTTATTTATATTTATTTTTGAAGTATAACTAAATTATATAGAATTAGTATGTGAGAGGATAAAAAAATGCAGGTTTCAATAAGCTGGTTGAATGAATTTGTTGATTTAACGGATAAAACTCCGGAAGAAATAGCTCATGAGCTTACAATGAGCGGTTTAGAGGTAGAAGAAATAGAGGAAATAAAACCGAAATTCACCAATATTGTAACTGCAAAAATAGAAAAAATTGATCAGCATCCTAATGCGGATAAACTTCATCTTGTAACAATTAATAACGGTTCTGGGTTGAAGACGGTTGTATGCGGCGCGCAAAATATAGCGGAAGGTCAGATTATTCCTTACGCATCAGTCGGCAGTAATGTCCTTAACCGTAAAACCGGTGAACAGTTTACACTTACTCCTGCCGTAATCAGAGGTGTAGAGTCTCAGGGCATGCTGTGTTCGGCAGATGAACTGGGCGTTGATGACAGAAATTATCAGGAAGAAGACGGAATTTTAATTCTCAACAGAATATTCCCTGATGTAAAAATCGGAGAAGATGTGGAAAAAGTTTTAGGGTTTGACCATGATGTGGTTCTTCACGTTGCACCTACCGCAAACCGCGGGGACGAAATGTCTGTTATCGGTATTGCAAGAGAGCTTTGTGCTTTATTTGACAAGCAGCTTAAGCAAAATTATGTAGAGGTTGATGAAACAATACCGGATAAAGGTTTTGAAGTCGCAATAAAGGATAAAGATACTTGCAAATATTATTCAATAGCGGTATTAAAGGGTATAAATATAAAGCCTTCGCCTGACTGGATGCAGAAAAGGCTCCTTACATCAGGTATTCGTGCTATAAATAATGTTGTTGATATCACAAATTATGTGTTACTTGAATACGGAACGCCGCTGCACGCTTTTGACTATGATAAACTTAACGGATATTTGTCGGTAAGGTACGCTGTGCCGGGTGAAAAACTGGTTACGCTTGATGAAGTTGAACGTGAGTTAACCGGTGAATCTGTTGTAATAGCAACAAGAGAAAAACCTGTTTGTCTTGGCGGTGTATTTGGCGGGGCAAATTCCGAAATTGATGAAAATTCTAAAAATCTGGCACTGGAAGCTGCATACTTTACTCCGGCTACAAACAGGAAAAGTGCACGTAGTGTAGGATATCGTTCTGAAGCGTGTGCAAGATTTGAACGCGGAGTTGATCCGATGGCGGTTAAATCTGGTTTGCAAAGGGCAATAGATTTGCTTATTAAATATGCAGATGCCAAAGTTGAATGTGTTGTCTCTGACGGCAGCGCAGAGTACAGCCCTATAAATATTACGTTAAGGTTTAGTGAAATCAAAAGATTGTTAGGGTGCGAAATTGAACAGGAAAAATGTATCAATATTTTAGAAAGATTAGGATTTAAACTTCTCGGTAAAAATGATGCTGCTGCAAGAATTGAAGTTCCGTCATTCAGAGCGGAAGATGTTACAAGAGAAGTTGATTTAATAGAAGAAATTGCAAGAATTAACGGGTATGATAAAATTACACCGACACTTCCTGACAAGTCTGCAACTCCGGTTATTTCTCTTGAAGAAAAAATTATCAAAAAAATACGAACAATAATGTCGGCGTCCGGATTTGATGAAGTTGTTACAACTTCTCTTATCGGCGAACCTTTGTTAAACCAGTTCGGGATAAAATATGATAAAGAAAATGCTATATATGTAGAAAAGCCGCAAAGTGAAGAATATACGATGTTAAGGCAAACGCTTGCCGCAAATATGCTGAATTGCCTCAAATACAATTGGGATAACGGTCAAAAAACTCTATGGTTCTACGAGTTTGGCAAGACATATATAAAGACGGCTCCTGCGGATAATAAAAATGCAGGTGTTAAAGAAAGTCAGGTTCTTACAGGCGTTATGTGCGGTAATAAAGAAAACAGAAAATGGAGTTCTAATACCTCTAAAATTAATGCGGATATAGATTTTTATTCTATAAAAGGTATTACCGATAAGGTTTTGGCAGAACTTGGACTTGATAAGAGAGTTAAGTATCAGTTGCTTGCCGAATCTTCAATTGCTGAAACTCATTCGACTCTGCATCCGTATAAAACGGCAGTTCTCACTCTGCTTGGCAAACATCCTCAAGTAGTCGGTTACTATGGTGAAATTCACCCAGAATTATTAAATAAACTTAAGATTAATCAGCCGGCATTTATTTTCAAACTTGATGTAGATGCTTTGATTGCAGCGGTCAATGAAACTGTAGTAAGATACAAAAAACTTCCGCAGTTTCCGGAAGTTCAGAGAGATTTGGCTGTAATCATTCCGGATACATATCCGTGGGCAGAACTTGAAAAACTTGTTAAAAAAGGTGTTGCAAATAATCTGTTTAACGGTTGTGAAATTTTTGATATATATCAGGGTGAACACGTCAGTGACGGGTTCAAAAGTGTTGCATTCCGTGTTAAAATGCAGGATAGTGCAGCAACGCTTACTGATGAAGTGATTGAACAACAGATGGCAAATATTCGTTCTGTTATAAAGAAAAATATTTCAGAAGCAAGTTTCAGGGAATAAATATGAAGAAAAAAATCGCGACACTTCTAATTTGTATAATAGCGGCTCTTACTGCAAACGCAAACTATATGCCGTTCTATTCAAATTCAATACCGGATAATGCGCTTGGTGTGTATCAAACGGTAGGAGAAATCAGAGTTTATGATGCTCCGCAGGATAATGCAAAAGAGAAGTTTCGTTTGAAAATAGATTACAATGCTGATATGCCGGACGGAGTTTTTGCGGCGTTTGTGCCGGAAAAGCAGTTATCATTTCTGTATGTGACCGATGTCGGTGAGGGATGGGTTGAAGTCCTGTATGATAAAAATAAAAATTTAACAGGCTGGATTAAATTAAGCGATCCGTTTTTGTTCAGTTCCTGGATGACTTTTTATAACCTGTATGGGCGAAAGTACGGGCTGAAACTTATGAAAGACTTGCCGTCCGAATATAAAGTTTTAAAATCTGCTCCTGAAGATGATGCACAGGTTGTTTCCAGAATTAACTATCCGACGAAAATCAATCTGACGGCTTTGCGCGGGAATTGGGCGTTGGTTTCGGTCTTAGATATGGATAAAACTCCTAAAACCGGCTATTTAAAATGGCGCAGCGCTGACGGTAATATTTACGCATTCCCTGAAATAAAGTAGTATAAAGGCTTATAAACTACTGCCCATTTAAAAATGCAGCGGTTTATGTCTTTTAAACCCTAATTGTAAAGTTTTGTAAAATATCCTGATAAAATCCTAAAGTTTTTAAAAAAAGTGCCGTTAATAATAATATCAAATAACTCTATGAAATAGGAAAGGATATGATATGCAGATTAACGAGCAAGCACTTATGAGTATTGTCGATTTAGCAAAGGAGAACAAGGCAGTGAGCGAAACAAATAGTAATTTGGGATATGAATTAGATTTCTTTTTTGAAAATGTTATGGACACTGTAGTAGAGTTTTTTGAACTTGAAAAGGTGTAAAAACCTCTCCCCCTTTCATGTAATAAGTGTAATTCATTATTTACCCCGGGTCGGAATTTACCGACCCATTTTTATTATCTTATATAAACACGCGGTAAGCGGACTTTTAGTCTGCAAGTTAATTCATAATTTATAGTATTAAGGATATTAGCCCAGTTATCAACAGTTAAATCATCGTTTAGAAGTTCTATGATATCACCGGTTTTTGCTTCCAGTCCGGTAATATCGAACATCATTTGATCCATTGTGATGTTCCCGACCTGTTTAATTTTATGTCCGTTTAAAGAGCCGTATATTTTATTGCTCAAACCTCTTGATACGCCGTCAGCATATCCTATCGGGATTGTGGCAATTTTAGTATCCTTGTCTGCAATATATGTATATCCGTAACTTACTCCGTCTCCGGCTTTGATATTATGAATATTGGTTATTCTGCCTTTTAGCCCTATAATCGGCTTTAATCCTTCAATTTTTTGGGCTGATTCTGCTAAATCAGGATACAACCCGTACAGTCCGATGCCTGCGCGTACCATATTTGATTTTACATTGTAGGTCATTAAGCCGGCAGTGTTTAATATGTGTAATATAAGCCCTGTGGTATCAATATTTGAAATTATATTATTCCATATTTCTATTTGTTTTTTTGTTTTTTCTTCGTCTTCAGCATTGGCAAGGTGTGTAAAAATACCGTTTAATTCTACAGCGTGAGAGGATTTAACCTGTTTTATAAATTCAAGAGCTTTTTGTTTTGAGACGCCGATTCTGTTCATACCGGTATCAAGTTTAATGTGTGCTTTAGTTTTAGTCCCTTGTCTTGCGCAAAGAGCCTCACATGCTTTTAATTGTTCATCTGTAAAAAGCGGAATTTGGATATCATTTTTAGCGGCGGTTTCAATTGCCCAGGCGGGAACCGAGCCGAGGACAAGGATAGGGGCTTTTATTTTTGCCTTTCTTAAATCCAACCCTTCGTCAACAGAGGCAACTCCGATATAATCAATGCCTGATGCCAGCAATACAGGTGCGCACATTGTTGCGCCGTGCCCGTATGCGTCGGCTTTTATAACCGCTAATATTTTTTTGTCTGCCGGTTGGCTTTTGCGGATTAGTTCCATATTGTTTGCAAGCCTGCTTAAATTAACTTCTACCCAGGCGTCTCTGTGTATATTTGCGTTTGATTCTCTTATATCCATATCTTAATTATACTAAAAAAAATACTTGATAAAATATTTTAATCTGATGTTCAATTTTTATAGTATAATTATAATTAAATTCAAGGAGGATATAATGACAGAATACGTTTTTATGAATGGTAAGTATGTTAAGGCTGATGAAGCATCTATTCCTGTAAGGACACATGCTTTTTTGTACGGAACTTCCGTATTTGAAGGTATAAGAGCATACTATAACAAAGAAGAAGATCAGATGTATGCGTTCAGAGTAAAAGAACATTATGAAAGAATGCTCAGAAGTGCACAGATTATGTACATGGATTCTCCTTATACATTAGAAGAATATTGTAATATTACAAAAGAATTATTAAAGAAAAACAATTATAAACAAGATACTTATATAAGACCGACACTTTATAAATCTGCAATCAAAGTCGGTCCCGGATTATATGATAATCCTGATTCATTCTTAATTTTTACAACGCCGTTCGGTAACTATTTCGGAAATGATGAAGGTTTGAAAATGTGTGTTTCAAGCTGGAGAAGAAACGGTGATAACGCAATTCCTCCGAGGGCAAAAGTCAGCGGTGCTTACGCAAATGCGGCACTTATTAAAACTGATGCCCATAATGCAGGATTTGATGATGCTTTTGTTTTATCGGAAAACGGAGATGTCACGGAAGGTTCTGCAATGAATATGTACCTTGTATCTAACGGAAAATTAATTACTACAAGTACAACAGAAGATATATTGGAAGGTGTTACAAGAAATACGGTTAAAGAACTTGCAAAAGATTTGGGTATAGAGGTGATTGAACGCAAGATTAACAGAACAGAACTTTATGTTGCTGACGAAATCTTCTGCTGTGGTACAGGCGCTCAAATTGTACATGTTGAAAGCGTTGACCACAGAAAAATCGGCAACGGCAAAATCGGTGAAATTACAAAACAAATTCAATCACTTTATTTTGAAGTTGTTAAAGGCAGAGTTCCGAAGTACAAACACTGGTGTACACCTGTATATGATTAAATTTTTTGGCGAGTGTGTTCAAAATTTAATAACGTCTGTTAAATATATTTGCACGGGTAAAATGCGTATTGTCCATGCTCTTGAACAGGCTGTTTCAATAAGCTGGAATTCTCTTCCGATAATTTTAGCGGTAATAGCGATTACATCTGCCGTTATTACAATACAAATATCAAAACAGTTTCTTATGACAGGTGCGGAAACCTATGTTGGCGGTACACTTTTAATAGTCCTATTAAGAGAAATTGCTCCCGGTTTTACGGCACTGGCTGTCGGTGCGAGGGCGGGGACGGCAATTTCTGCTGAAATTGCTAATATGCAGGTTACATCTCAGGTGGATGCAATTAAAACTCTTAAAGTTGACCCTGTAGGTTATTATTTCGCCCCGAGGATACTTGCTGCAGGTATTACAATACCAATGACAGTTATTATTGCTGAAGTAATCGGGCTTATTGCCGGCATGTGGGTTTCTAACCTTGCAATTGATCTTCATCCGGCGCGCTTCTGGGAATCTGTTAAATGGTGGCTTTCAACCAGAGACTTTTATATAAGTATATTTAAAGGGTTTGTATTTGGTATACTTGTTGCGCTTGTTTGCGCCACTCAAGGGTATAATACAAAAGGCGGTGCAAAGGAAGTCGGACTTTCAACGACTCAGGCGGCTATTAAATCTACAATTTATATGCTTGTGGCTGATTTTTTAATCAATCTTATTTTCTATTTATAGAGGAGAATATGGACTCAAGAAAATTAAAACTCGGACATCTTTATTCGCGTCAATTAAACTTATATGGAGATATCGGGAATGTTACTACACTGAAAAAAAGGTGTGAATGGCGCGGAATAGAAATTGAAATTGATAATATTAATTTGGGCGATAAAATTACCGGTCATGATATTTACTTTATAGGCGGAGGGCAGGACAGACAGCAGGTCGAAGTTGCGTTTGAACTTCAAAAACACAAAGAATTTTTGGCTGATGAAATGAACAGCGGATGTGTATTCTTAGGGATTTGCGGCGGATATCAGTTATTTGGTGAGTACTATCAGCCACATAATGCTGACAGACTACCCGGAATTTCACTTTTAGACGCATACACTATTGCCGGAAGTAAAAGGTTCATCGGGAATGTTACTGCCAAAACGAATTTTGTTACGCCTGATACGCTGGTAGGGTTTGAAAATCACAGCGGACTTACATATTTAAGAGGTGAAACCAAACCGCTTGCGACCGTAACAACAGGATACGGCAACAACGGAGAAGATAAAACCGAAGGAGGAAGATATAAAAATGTTTTCGGAACCTATCTGCACGGTTCATTTCTTCCTAAAAACCCGCATTTTGCAGATTATTTAATAAAACTTGCGCTTGAAAAAAAATACGGTGAATCGGAACTGACCCCGTTGGACGATAAAATAGAATTTGATGCGCACGCAAAAGCTATTGGAAGGGTGTATTAATTCCCCTTATTTTTTGCTTTTTCGCGTACGGAAATTCTAATTGGTGTACCGGTAAAACCAAACGCTTCACGAAGTTTGTTTTCAAGATATCTTTTGTAATGGTCTTTTAAGAGGTCGCCGTTGTTTGTAAACAGAACAAAGACAGGCGGCTGAACGGAAACCTGTGTGGTATATAATATTTTTAACCGTTTGTTTTTGACAGTTTGAGGCGGATTAAGTGCGTATGCCTCGTTGATAACCTTGTTTAAAAGTCCGGTAGATACGCGTTTAGTACATTCTGCGTAGATTTCTTTTGTTTTATCAAAAATCTGTGTAAGACGCTGTCCTGTAACTGCACTTATATAAATCCGCGGAATATAGGACAGGAAAGGGATATCATTAGATATTTTTTGTTCAAATTTGTTTATTGTATTGGATTTTTTGTCTTCGACCAAATCCCATTTGTTGATTGCAACAATCATTCCTTTACCGGCTTCAATTATAACAGACGCAATTTTTTTGTCTTGATCTGAAATTCCTTCAAGTGCGTCGATTACAAGTAGCGCAATATCGCATTCCCTTATTGAACGGATTGCACGGTCTACCGCAAACTTTTCTACACCCCAGTCGACTTTGGATTTTTTTCTGATGCCTGCTGTGTCAATAATAGTAAATTCAGTATCATTGTAAGTAATTTTGCTGTCAATACTGTCACGTGTTGTGCCGGAAATATCTGAAACAATAACACGTTTTTCGCCGAGCAGAGAGTTTACAATAGAGGACTTGCCTGCATTCGGGCGTCCTACGATTGCAATTTTAATTGTGTTCTCCGGCTCATACATCTCGTCTGTTTCAAAACCTTCCGTAACCATATCCAGCAAGTCTCCGACGCCGCCTGAACCGTGTAGTGCCGAGACCGGAACAGGCTCACCCATAGAGAGTGCATAGAATTCCGCTGCGTTTGCAAAGTGTGACGGAGAGTCTGTTTTGTTAACCGCAAGAAACACAGGTTTTTTAGAGCGCCTGAGAATATTTGCAATATCTTCATCAACAGGAGTTATGCCTTCCATCCCGTCAACAAGAAAAATAATTCTGTCCGCTTCATCACAGGCAATTTGTGCCTGATCAAATATGGAGAGCATAATTTCATCTTCATCCCCCGGGATAATTCCGCCGGTGTCAATTACCGTAAAAGGTTTGTGCTGCCATTCACAGTCAAAATAAATCCTGTCGCGGGTTACACCAGGTAAATCATCGACAATTGAGCGCCTTTGTCCGACAAGCCGGTTTACAAAGGTTGATTTGCCTACATTAGGGCGTCCTACGATTGCTACAGTTGGTTTTCTTTTCATAGATTAATTGTAGCATAGAGAGAAATAAATACAAAGAGGACGGAATTATACTATAAAGAGGATTATAATGAATTTTGAAAAAGAAATAGAGAAATATATGACTGGAATTTTTAAATATTTTTCGTTTGTGTCATTTTGTATTAAAATTAAACTATGGCTAAAGTTAAATCAAAATACGTATGTCAACAGTGCGGTTACGAGACTGCCGGATATTTAGGCAGGTGCCCGGAATGCGGTTCTTGGGGAAGTTTTGTAGAGGAAATAACCGGATCCGCTGCCAGGCAAAAAGATGTTGTAATAACGGATGATATTCCGCCAATGAAGATTAATGATATTGTAACAAATGCGGAGACACGTTTTAGTACTAAAATATCCGAGTTTGACAGGGTTCTCGGAGGTGGTGTTGTTCAGGGCTCTGTAATACTTATTGCAGGTGACCCGGGAATCGGAAAATCAACACTTCTCTTGCAAACGGGCGGTTCTCTTTCTAATGACGGACGTAAGGTTTTGTATATATCGGCAGAAGAATCTTTGAGCCAGATTAAATTGCGTTCAGAGCGGCTTGGGGTTAAGTCTGATAATATTTATATTTATTCACAAACTAACTTAGACGCAATTAAACACAGAATAGAAGAACACAGACCTGATTTAGTTATTATTGACAGTATTCAGGCAATATACTCTGATAATATTCAGAGTTCGGCAGGGAGTGTCAGCCAGATTAGGGAGTGTTGTAACTCGCTTATCGGTATTGCAAAGGGTTCCAATATTGCAATAATTGTTATCGGTCATGTTACAAAAGAAGGTAATATTGCAGGACCTAAAGTCCTTGAACACATGGTTGATACGGTTATACAGTTTGAAGGTGATAAATATAAATCCCACAGAATATTGCGTTCAATTAAAAACCGTTTTGGCAACACATCGGAAGTCGGAATTTTTGAAATGGAAGAGAGCGGCTTAAGAGAGGTTACAAATCCGAGTGAATTATTTATAAAAGATATTGACAGTATTCAGGCGCCCGGCAGTGTAACAATAGTGACAAATGAAGGTTCTCGTCCGCTGCTTGTAGAAATTCAGGCTCTTGTCGGAACAACGCCTTATCCGACCCCGAGAAGAATAGCAAACGGTGTTGATACCGGAAGAGTACATCAAATTCTTGCCGTTCTTGAAAAACGGGTCGGGCTTAACCTTTCCAAACAGGATGTTTATGTTAATGTTATAGGCGGAATGGATATAACGGAAACGGCTGCGGATTTAGGGATTGCGCTTGCAATTACAACCTGTGCAAGAGATATTATTATGGACAGATATACGGCTATTGTCGGAGAAATCGGACTTTCCGGTGAAATACGCGCGGTCAGTAATATTGAAAAACGGATTATTGAAGCGCAAAAACTCGGGTTTAAACGTATTATTATTCCGCAGTCAAATCATATAACAAAAGAAATTTCGGGAATTGAGATAATAAAAGTAAAGAATATGCTTGATGCATTTAATAAAGGATTGGCAGGGAAGTAATTATGCCGCATTTTTTTATTAATTCCGGTGATATTGACCGTGAAAGAATAACGATTAAGGATAAGGACAATTATAACCATATTGCAAAGTCTCTTCGTGCAAGAGTCGGTGAAGAGATAAAACTTTGCTGTGAAGATGAAACCATTTACAAATGCCGGATTACATCAATCACAAAATCAGAAATCCTTGCGCAAATCCTTACTAAAGAAAAATCAACCCGCAGGCTGCCGTTTGATTTAACGATTGCGCAGTCTCCGTTAAGAAGTGATGCGCAGCTAACGCTTGTGGAAAAAGCTACTGAATTAGGGGTTAGTAAAATATATCCGGTTTATACAGATAATTGCGCGCTTTCAAAAGATATGGCTGCCGCGAAAACAGAAAAATGGCAGAAAACTATGTTTGAGGCTTCCAAACAGTGTGAGCGTGCTAATATTCCTGTTTGTGAGCGGGTTACATTGCTGGAGGAAATTCCGCTTGATGAGTTTGATAAAGTAATTGTTTTTGCAGAGCGCAATGAAAATGTAACCTTAAAAGAGTTTATAGACCAAAATCCAATTAATGAAAATGGCAGAGTACTTATTTTTATTGGTCCGGAAGGTGGATTTTCAGACAGAGAATTTGACTGGTTTAAATCCCAAAATCTTCCGCTTGTAACTCTCGGCAGGCTTATTTTAAAAGCTGAAACCGCAGCAATTGTTGGTATAGGAAATTTGATTTATGGATATTCCAAATAGCCTGATTATTGACACATTAAAAAATACCGGCAATGAAATTTATCTTGTCGGCGGTTCTGTTCGTGATATGCTGCTTGGCAGACAGACTTATGACAACGATATAATAGTTGTTGATGAGGACGCCAGGATTTTTGCTCAAAATCTGGCAAAAACACTTGATGCAGTATATATTCCGCTTGATGAAGAAAATAAGATTTACAGGCTTGTAATGAAAGATAAGGTTAATTATATAGATATAACTAACCCGATAGAAGACAGCCTTGAAAAGGATTTGGCACGCCGCGATTTTACAATAAATGCAATTGCTTTAAATTTAAAAAATGGTGAAATTATTGATATTACCGGCGGAAAGAGTGATTTGGACAGACGGATTATAAGGATGATTAAGCCTGAAAATTTTGATGATGATTCTTTACGGCTTTTGAGGGCGTTTCGGTTTGAGAGTGTTTTGGGGTTTGATATTGAACCTGAAACACTGAAAGCGATAAAAGTACGAGCAGAATTAATATCTAAGCCGGCTGTAGAGCGAATAAACTGTGAGATATTAAAACTGTTTGAAGGTGATAATACTGTAAAGGCGCTTATTTCAATGGATGATGCCGGATTGCTCGAGTTAATTTTTCCGCCGGTTGTTGATGTGAAAAAAGTTTCGCCAAATACCCATCATCATCTTGATTTATTTCACCACTCGCTTGAAGTCGTTAATCAAATTCAGCAATTGTATGATTTTTCCGTGGATGTGGTTCGGGAACATCTTAATGCTCACGATTTTGGCGGGGCATCAAGGTTGGGACATTTGAAACTTGCGGGGTTTTTGCATGATATAGGTAAATTTCAAACCTGGACAATTGAAGAGAGCGGGCGGCACAGGTTTATTAAACATGATGATACCGGCGCTAAAATGGCGGATAGCTTATTGAAGAAAATGCATTTTTCTAAAAAACAGATTGAATATATTACAAAAATGATTAGACTTCATATTTATCCCTCAAGCGTAATTCAGGCGCCAAACCTGTCTGAAAAACATTATATGCGGTATATCAGAAAGATGGAGAATGATGTAATAGATAATATTTTACTTGCGAAAGCTGATAGGCTTTCTGCACTCGGTCCTGCTATTACTGATGAAATTCTGTCGGATAACCTCAATGGTCTTGATAAAATGCTGGCGTATTACTTGAGTATTAAAGACAGTTTAAAACCGCTGCCTAAGTTGCTGGACGGCAAAGAAATTATGGAAATATTGAATATTAAACCGTCGCCGCGGCTCGGGGAAATAGTTGACGCTCTAAAAGAAGCACAAATTTCAGGGGATGTAAATACAAAAGAGGACGCTGTAAATTTTGTGAGAAAATTTTGTAACCGGGTATAAAGAGGATTGCTCGATCTAAACTAATCGTCAAAAAATCAGGCGCAGCGTTGAAACGCTGCGCCTGATTAAAAGTTATATTGAAGAGTGGAAAGTTCTGTTAATAACATCAAGCTGTTGTTCCCGTGTGAGTTTGATGAAGTTAACAGCGTATCCGCTCACCCTTATTGTTAATTGCGGGTAATTTTCCGGATGTTCCATGGCATCCTGTAATGTTTCGCGGTTGAGAACGTTAACATTCAGGTGTTGTGCTCCTTTGCCAAAGTATCCGTCCATCATACCTGTAAGGTTGCCGATTTGTTCATCTCTTGATTTGCCGAGGGTTTCCGGCAGAATACTGAAAGTATTTGAAATCCCGTCTTTAGCATTCTTAAACGGAAGTTTTGCAACAGAACAGAGAGAAGCAAGTGCGCCTTTGCAGTCTCTGCCGTTAAACGGATTAGCGCCCGGAGAGAACGGAACGCCCGCAACTCTTCCGTCAGGTGTGTCTCCTGTTTTCTTACCATATACAACATTACTTGTAATGGTTAGTATAGACTGGGTAGGAATAGCGTTTCTGTATGTCTGGATTTTTTCAATTTTTGACATAAATCGGTTTACTAAATCAACTCCGATTGAGTCTGCTCTGTCGTCGTTATTACCGTATTTCGGATAATCACCTTCGATTTCAAAGTGTTTTGCAATTCCGTTTTCTCTGATTACCTTAACTTTTGCGTATTTAATTGCAGAAAGTGAGTCTGTTACAACGCTAAATCCAGCAATTCCGCAGCCGAGTTTGCGTACTGCGTTTGAATCCATAAGCGCCAGTTGTGCTTTTTCGTAATTATATTTGTCATGCATATAGTGAATAATGTTTAATGCGCTGACATAAGTGTATGCAAGCCAATCCATAACTTTGTCAAACTTGGACATTACAGTGTCATAGTCAAGGTACTCATCTGTAATCGGTTCAAAGTCCGCAACTTTTTCGCCGGTTCTTTCGTCAACACCGCCGTTAATTGTGTAAAGAAGTGCTTTGGCAAGGTTTGCACGTGCGCCGAAGAATTGCATTTCTTTTCCGATTATCAGAGGAGAAACGCAGCAGGCAATTGCATAATCATCACCAAAGGATTCACGCATAAGGTCATCATTTTCATATTGAATAGCGCTTGTCTCAATACTTACTCTTGCGCAGTAGTCTTTAAACCCTTTTGGTAAATCTTTACTCCACAGAACAGTCATATTAGGTTCCGGTGCAGGTCCGAGATTGATTAGTGTTTGCAGCATTCTAAAAGAGTTTTTTGTAACAAGCGGTTTGCCGTCCATTGTCATGCCGCCGATACTTTCGGTTGTCCATACCGGATCGCCGCTGAACAGGTCGTTGTACTCAGGGGTTCTTAAGAAACGAACCATTCTTAATTTTATGATGAAATCATCCATTATTTCCTGAGCTTGTTCTTCAGTAATCTTGCCAGATTTTAAGTCTCTTTCGGAATAAATATCAAGGAATGTAGAAACTCTGCCTAATGACATTGCGGCACCGTTCTGGTCTTTAATAGCGGCAAGGTAGCCAAAGTATGTAAATTGTACGGCATCTTTAAAACTTTCTGCCGGTTTGCTGATATCAATACCGTAAGAGAGCGCCATTTCTTTCATATCTTTTAGTGCGCGGATTTGTTCGCTGAGTTCTTCTCTTAATCTGATATTATCTTCTGTCATTGGCAAATTTTCGGTGGACAGTTTATCTTTTTGTTTTTCTTCAATAAGTCTGTCGATACCGTATAAGGCAACACGCCTGTAATCACCTATAATTCGGCCTCTTCCGTAAGCATCAGGCAGTCCGGTAATAATTGCGGAATGTCTGCATTTTTTAATTGCGTCTGTGTATACATCAAAAACACCGTCGTTGTGGGTTTTTCTGTATTTTGTATAAACTGTTTTAAGCTCTTCGTCTACAGGAAGTCCGTACGCTTTACATGACGCTTCTACCATTCTGTAACCGCCGTTTGGCATGATAGCGCGTTTGAGCGGGGCATCAGTTTGCAGCCCTACAATTAGTTCGTTATCTTTATCAATATAGCCTGCGCCGTGCGAAGTTATTGATGAAGGCGTAGAAGTATCGGCATCAAGAACGCCTTTTTTGTGTTCTTCTTTCATTAGTTCGCTTACTTTGCTCCAGATATACATTGTTCTCTGGGTAGGACCGCTTAAAAAGCTGTCATCACCGTAATAAGGTGTATAATTGTTTTTTATAAACTCTGCTACGTCAATTTTCGTAGTATCCACAATTTGGGCAACCATGTTAACCTCCTTTATATTCTAGTATTCTCTTAATTTTGTGAAATATCCCGGATTTTAATAAAGATATGTCTCTGGTATTAATTTACCATTAATTTGATTATACACTAAAAACATTGTGTTGACAAGAATTTAACTAAAATTAATATTTTGTACTAAAAATCTTGAAAGATAAGTATTTACAACTATTTCCTTTGTATTTTGTTTAAAAATTCTTTAACAATACTTAACTCGCCGGCATGGGTAATATTCGGATTTTTAAATTTTTCTTCCTCCAGTGTATTTAGAATTTGCCCGACTTGTTTCCCGTTGAGTCCTAATTTAACCAGGTCGCTACCTGTTAGTGAAGGTTTTATATTTCTAAGATTTCTTAAATAATGCAGACCTTTGTCAGGATTTACATAAACAGTCCAGAGGAGAACGGCTTGTATATTTGATTTGTGGCAGGTTTTATACGGGGAAGAACTTTCTCTTATTGTGTTAAATTCTTCAAGTATACGTGTTTCTGTTTTGGTTAAGGCAAGTTTGCTTAAATCGGTATTTCCAAGATATATTAACCACGGCGTTTTTACTTTAAACTCATCAACCAGCGTATGGATTGGTATTAACGGTTTTTGCGGCTTTGAAATGGTGAGAAGTTTGTACATGCCTTCGTCAATAAATCTGTTCAATCCTTCATCACTGTTGAGGTTAAAGCAGTCAATAAGTTCTTTTTTAAGCCTTGAATAACTCATATCATAATTTACATTATTCAGATATTCATTTTTAAGTTTTTCTGTGTGACTGTCAAAGTTAAACTTAAATCTCAGTGAAAATTTAAGCCCCCTTATAATTCTTGTGGGGTCATCAATAAAACTTTTGTCGTGGTGTACGCGCAGCAGTCCGGCTTTGATATCATTGCTGCCGCCTGTAGGGTCGATTATCTCACCGGTGCTAACGGATTGAGCGATAGAATTTATTGTAAAATCGCGCCTTGTTAAATCATCCTTAAGCGGGCAGCCTGTTTCTGTAGTGATGGGCATGTGTCCGGCTTTCGGGTAATATTCTTTTCGGGTTGAGGCAAAATCGATTTCTTTACCGTCAATCAATACCCTTGCTGTACGTATTTCTTTCTGAATTTTTATTATCTCGAAGCCCTGTGCGGTGACATAATCAACCGCATCCCCTTCATAACAGATATCAGTATCAACAGAAGGGATACCGAGGATTTTATCGCGGACACATCCGCCGACATAATATAATTTACCGGTTTTGTCACTAAGATTCATAAGTCTATTGTATATTGTTTTATAAAAAAAATCGACAGTTTAATCGCGTTTTATATGGATATGTTTGTGATGTTTATATTTATTGTGTACGGTACTCATTTTTTGTTATCTATCGTTCAGATTTGTAGTGCTAAAAACCCGGTATAAACGCACTAAAGTTTGAGCGTATAAAACTTCATTGGGGTTGAATTAAAAAAATAGATGAACCACCTCCGCCTGAGGGCACAACCCCCCCCCGCGCAAGATGGCTCAATTACAGTATACCCTATATTATTTGTAATTTCAACCCCTTTCTTCTATATATTTTCCTGTTTTAGCTTGTTTATGATTTTGGTCTTATTTTAAAAGAGTACAATTATGTAATTGTACTCTTTCCGGTTTAAACAGCCGTATAGCACATGTGATTGTTTATACACTCAAGTATTGTTACAGCGTAGATATCGTGCTTGCCGAAAAATATATGTGAGGCGTCGGGTACTTCTATTACTATGTTGTGATTAGGGACCCGGGTCCACGAGTTTAATTTTTCCATAAAACTTTTCGGGCTGTTGCCTGTCACCGAGTCTTTTGACCCGATAATAAACGCTCCGTTAGGTTTTATGTTGTATAAAGAACGTGTTTCACCATTTCCGCTAAGTACCGGACAGTTTTTAAGGTTGTCAGCGTTATAAAACCCGAGTACGGTGTTAGCGGTCATCGGAGAAAAACCGCCGAATAAAAACGGCAGTATATCGTCACCTCTGCCTTCATCCACAATGGATTTTGCCATATCAAAACACTTATCAATGTTTGGCATTATTTTCCACCAGTGCATAATATCGACCGGGGAGGAGATTATAAAGTAGTCAACATAATTATCAGGGGTATTGCCTAAATAATGGATAATTTTGTTTGAACCGAGAGAGTGTCCCGCAAGAACTATATTTTTAAATCCCATTTCTTCTTTTGCATACTTAACATAACTTTCAACATCTTCATAAACCATATTGAAATCGTCATTAAATACGCCGGCGTGTCTTTGCTTTCCTATGGAAAAATCCGTATATGCAAAGCAGGAAAACGAGTCGTGCGCGTGAGCTATAATGCATGAAATGCCGTTTGATTCAAGCAGTTTTCCGGTTGTGTACAATAATTCATTTTGAAATACGTTTGAACAAATCCCCGTCAGCATAATCAGAACGGTATCATTTTTATTATCACCGAATATTGCGCCTTTTAATTCAAGCCCGCGCGGAGTAGTTACTTTTAGTATTTCCATATCGGCTCCTTAAATTTTTTAGTATATTCTATAATTCATTATTTACGATTTTTTAAAAATAGCAAATACTTATATTCTATTATTAATTATGCCTTATAAGTATATATCTTACCGGGCAAATAATTAAAAAAAAATAAATTTTCCTTGTATAGTTGCTTTGATAAACTATAATAAAATGTATACAATAGTAAGTAGAGGTGAATTATGACAAATCCATTCAAGGGGGGCAATTTTAATAATAAAAAAGACGATTGTCCGACAGATAAGGAAAATGTTACGGAAGAAAAAACTGAAAACGAAGAACTTGAAGAGGAATTAAACACAGAAAACGAAACCGGCGATGCTGTTACAAGTGAAGATACGGATTCCGGTGAATTAGAAAAAGTTAAAGCTGATTTTGAACAGCTTAATAATCAGTATATCCGGCTTGCTGCCGATTTTGAAAATTATCGTAAAAGACAGGAACAGGAACGTGAAAATTTAATAAAATACGGAGCCGCAGATACATTGAAAAAACTGCTTGAAGTTTTGGATAATTTTGACAGAGGCAAAGCTGCACTTGAAAATGTTGAAGACTGTAAGGTTGTAAAAGAAAATTTTGACCTTCTTCATAAACAGGTTATGGATGTACTTGCAAAAATGGGGCTTGAAGTTATAGAAACAGAAGGAAAGGAGTTTGATCCTAATTTCCACGAGGCAGTTATGCAAACTCCTACATCAGAGTACCCTGAACATACGGTTATAAAAGAATTACAGAAAGGATATAAATTAGGAGACAGAGTACTGAGACCGTCACTGGTTAATGTTGCTGTCACCGAATAATATATTATAATAAGAGAATGGCAGATTATTATGAAATACTGGGCGTTTCTAAAAACGCTACAAAAGATGAGATAAAAAGTGCGTTCAGGAAACTTGCAAGGCAGTGGCACCCTGACGTTAATAAATCACCGGATGCGGAATCAAAATTTAAAGAACTCGGTAAAGCGTATGAAACATTAATAGATGATAATAAACGGGCAACGTATGACCGGTTCGGGGAGGATGGGCTTAAAAATGCCGGATTTGGTTCAGGTCCTTTTGATGCGGGATTTGGCGGTTTGGATGAAATCTTTAATTCCTTCTTCGGCGGTTTTGGTTTCGGCGGCGGGCGTTCTTATGACCCCAATGCTCCGCAGCGCGGCGATGACTTAAGGCTTGATATTGAAATAGAGTTTGAACAGGCAGTTTTTGGCATGGAAAAAGAAGTTACAATAGAACATCTGGAAAAATGCCGGACCTGTAACGGTTCAGGTGCCAAACCCGGAACAACACCGTCAATATGTAAAACTTGCGGCGGTACGGGTAAGGTTCAACAAACAACTCAAACTATTCTCGGTCATTTTACTCAGATTGTTCAATGTCCGCACTGCAAGGGCAGCGGCAGAACAATAGACTCACCCTGCCCTGACTGTAAAGGGAACGGCAGAGTTAACAGAGAAAAGAAAATTGAGCTTAAAATTCCTGCCGGTGTTGATAACGGTTCCAAAATGCGTTTATCCGGCGAGGGTGATGCGGGAATTAACGGCGGAACTCCCGGGGATGTTTATGTTGTTATTCATGTTAAATACTCGGAATATTATCAGCGAGAAGGTGCGGATATTTATACAAAACTTGATATTTCTCCGGCTCAGGCGGTTATCGGGGATAGTGTAATTATAAAAACGCTTGACGGTGACAAAGAAATTAATATTCCCGCAGGAATACAGAGCGGGCGTACCGTAAAGATAAAAGGGGCGGGTGTTCCTTTAATTTCACGTCCGTCAACCCGCGGAGATCATATTGTTGTTGTGAATGTTGTTACTCCGAAAAAAATTTATAATGAAGAAAAACAACTCTACCAAAAATTGCTGGAACTTGGTAAAATGAAAAAGACTTCAGTAGGTGAAAAAATCAGAGGAGTATTTAAGTAGTGAAAAGGATTTTGTTTTTGTTACTTTCGGCGGTATTAGCATCTAACAGTGCATTTGCGGCTAAGCTGCCCGCTGAAATTACAGAGTTTATAAACAAGAGTTATCCGGGGGCGGAAATTAGATTTGACGGAGTTATTATACTTCCTGACAGTACATTGTACCTGCCGCTTTATCCTGCCCCGGCTAAAGAGGTTCAGGTGTTGGAGGTTGAAACCTCATATCCTGCAAATACTCCTTTTTATAAAAAGCCAGACGTTGTAATATTTAACAATGATTTTGTATTATTAAAGGTTATAACAGACAAAAACGGTAAAAAGACGGTTATAAATCTTGATAATCCTCCGGCAGAAATCAGAAACGGACTACTCCCGCAAGATATGCTTGTTCCCCGCGGGCTTATCATTCCTGAAAATATCAAAGGGATTATGGGTAACCTGAAAATTGAAACACAGGCAGACAGATATATCAGACTTGAGCCCGAAAAAAATGATTTTACCAAAACCATTTCTTATCAAAAGCAGGTGCCTACACCTGTTCCGCTGATTGATGCACTAAAAAATAAAGTATTATTTATATCAACCTGTTACAGCAAAAATATTCAGGTTGTAACTCCGCCGAATATGGATCCTGATTACGCATTATCTCAGCGCTCTATTCCTATTGATATGGAAGTTGTTGATGATAAATTTTTACTTGTAACATCGTATGAAAAAACATTTATGAATGTTATATCACTGGCGGACAGTAGTGTTATAAAACAAATAGAGTTTACTACGCAGCCTACTGAGATTGTACTTGACAGGGCAAAAAATGTTGCTTATGTTGCATCTCCGGAAGCGTCCTGTATTTATGTTGTTAAACTGGATACTATGACTTTAGCGCAAAAAATCAAAGTTAACGGTTACTGTGAAAAACTTATTGTTGCGGATAATCTGATTTTCTATGTGGATAAAAACAGCGCGGAAGTCTGGGGAATAGATATTAATAACAATTATTCAATGAAAGATATAGGGAATGTTCCGAATGTTTCAAAACTTATCTATACTGACGGCAAACTTTATTTAACCTGCAGGACTCGTGACAGGCTGGCATGTATTGATTATGAATCTTTATCTGCTGTAGGGGAGTATGATACGGTTAAAAAGCCGGACGATATGCTTTTATATAAAGACAAAATATTTATTCTCGGTGCGGAAGAAAATGTTTTAAGAGTAATTAATACAAAAGATAATTCTTATGCTGCCGATATAAAACTGAATGAGGGCGGTTTCGGAACATCCATAAGCCGTATTGAAGGAACAAATTATGCCATTGTCTGTGATATTAAGCGCAGCGAGTATTCAATAATAGATCTCGATAAGAATAAACTTGTAAATACTTATTCAATGAATATTCCGATAATGGAAATTCGCGTTTCTAAAAAGCCGGCAGCGCTTTAGGCAGGTTAATTTATGTTGGAAATAGCAGAGGAAACAGAGAAAGTATTTAAAGAGTTAGAAGTAACACAAAAACAGTTCTGGAATGTTGCGCGGGAGACCGGAAACTTTTTGAACATGTTAATAAAGATGAACAAAGTTCAAAATGCTCTGGAAATAGGAACTTCTAACGGTTATTCAGGGATTTGGCTGGCACTCGGCTTAAAAGAAACCGGCGGTCGGCTTACAACAATTGAATTTTATGAAAAGCGCCGGTCAGTTGCTCTGGAAAACTTTAAGAGGTGTGGACTGGAAGACATAATAACATCTAAAGTCGGTGATGCATGCACTATTCTTGAATATTTAAAAAAAGATGAAATTTTTGACTTTGTATTTATAGACGCAAGCAAGCCTCAGTATCTTGATTATTTTAATCTTATAAAACCTCATTTGAAAAGAGGCGGAATTATTTGTGCGGATAATGTAATATCGCACGCTCAAAAGGTGCAGCCGTTCATTGATGCCGTTTATAATGATAAAGATTTTCAAACTGAGATTTTACCGCTGCCGGCAGGACTTTCAGTATCTTTTAGAATTATTTAGTCAACAGGCTTTAATAAAATACATCAAATGGTTGTGATACAGATTACGGAATGTTAATATATTTGACACATGCTGATTTTTGTTGTGTAATTAAAATTGGCAGGATGGCTTTTACACCTGCATTTTGGGAAGGATTATGTATATAAAACAACTGGAAATCGACAATTTTAAGTCGTTTGCCAATAAGATAGAAATCCCTCTGCTTGACGGGTTCACAACAATTTCAGGTCCCAACGGTTCAGGGAAAAGCAACATAATTGACAGTATTTTATTTGCACTCGGGTTATCTACATCCCGTAAACTTCGTGCTGAAAAACTTTTCCATTTTATATCCACTTATACAAAAAAAAATGAAGCACTTGTAAAAGTCACTTTTGCCGAAAACAATGAAGGCGCAGAATTTTCAGTGGCAAGAAAGATAAGAAAATCCTCTCAAGGTTACAACAGCATATACTATCTTAACGACAAAATAGTCTCACTATCAGATATTCACCTGCAGCTGGAAAAATTTAATATTACTCCAAACAGTTACAATGTAATGATGCAAGGCGATGTTCAGAGTATAACAAACTGTTCTGCACGCGACAGACGGGAAATTATTGACGAAATAGCAGGAGTAGCGGATTTTGACCGGCGGATAGAACAGGCAACGGGCGAACTTGACACCGTTGAGCAGCGCGTTGAACGTGCTATGCTTATCCTGTCTACAGTTGATGAGAGGCTTGAAGAATTAAAAGAACAACGCGAAATTGCGCTTAAATATCAAAAACTGAAAGAGGATAAAACCCGCCTGGAAAGTCAGGTTACAACAGTTAAATTCTTTGATATAAGAAAAAGTCTTGAAAAAGCACATGAAAATATCCTTGAATTTACAAAGAAGAAAAAAGAAGAAGAAGTCCAAATGAAAGATTTGGACGAACGTCTCGCCCTGATTAATGAAGAATACCAGAAAATTTGCACGCTCGTCCGTGAAAAAGGCGAGGCGCATCAGATAGAAATAAAGAAAAAAGCCGAAGAGCTTAAAGGTGATATCTCCCGTAAAGAATCAGCAATTGTTTATGCCGATAAACAAATACAAGACGGGCTTAAAGCTATAGAAAACTTTAAAAACGGGATTGAAACCCAGGAAAAAAAGATTAAAGATACTAAGCTGCAAATAAAATTAAAAGAAGATGAAATACTTGGAATTCAAGAAAATATTGATAAACGCAAAGCCGAACTAAAGAAAATCACTGAAGATATGACAGGGCTAGACCAGACAGCAGAACAGCATATCGAAAAGAGAAATGCTTTAAGAAAAGAACTTGAAGGGCTTAAGGATAAAGAAACTTCAATTATTCAAAAACAGGCACCGTTAGAAGCAGAGTTGAGCGCACTCAGACGACTTTTAAATGAAACAAAAGACCAGCTTGAAAAATTGACCGTTTTTAAAAACGATTATTCCTCCAACAAAGATAAAAACGCCCTCATAATTGAACAACTGGGCAAAGATATGGAAGATTTAAAACTGGCGCAGAGCGGAGGAATGAAAGATTTAGATCAGGTCAAAAACGAAATTGAAGACTTGGATTATGATATAAAAGCTGCTGAACAAAAAATCTATAAACTGGAATTAAATCAACAATCTGCCAGAGAATCCAACACATTAATACCGGTTGATACGATTATGAACGCTAAAATCCAAGGTGTACATGCTCCGCTTATGCAGTTGGGAAAAGTTGATAAGGAATATGCAACAGCGCTGGAAGTAGCGGTTGGCGGCAGAATGACACATATTGTTGTTGACGACCCGCATGTTGCCTCTGTTTGTATTGAACTTCTTAATTCTGCAGGAAAAGGGCGTGCAACATTTATCCCGCTTAACAAAATAATAAAAGCCCCGTCAAGCCTTCACCTTCCCAAAGAAAAAGGCGTTATTGATTTTGCGATAAACCTGATTGACTTTGATGATGAGTACATAAATGCTTTTTATTACGCAGTCACAGACACACTTGTCGTTGAAGACCAGTCTACGGCTCGCAAATTAATGGGTAAGTACCGGATGGTAACACTCGCAGGCGAAGTATTTGAGAAGTCCGGTTCCATAACCGGCGGCTCCCTGCAAAAATCCAAATTAAAATTTTCCCAAAATGATGATGAAGAGCTTACTACTTTTAAAGCCAGACTTGAAGAAATGAAAATAAGGTACAAATCACTCATTACTAAAAAACAGGAACTTGAAGCCAGACTTGATAAAATCCGCTCCGAGTATTCCGCAACAATGAATGAATACAATAAAGCACAGCTTGAATTAAAGTCTATGAACAAAGATTTTGATTCAAATCAAGCCTCCATTGATGAGAAAACACAAATTATAAAAGAAAACGAACCCAAAATTGCACAAATTTCTGCTAAACTTGACAAAATGGAAGAAGAACTTATCTCTATTTCCGAACAAATGACTACAAAAAATACAGAAATTGAAGAAGTTGAAAAATTAATGAATAACGAAGAGCTTAAAAAACTCAAAGAACAAACAGAAAGCGTGGAATTTGAAATTAAACGATTAAATTCAAACCTTATGGGGGTTAACAATGACATACTATCTTCAAACCAAATGATAGCTTTTATAGAAACCACTATTCAAACCCAGAAAGATAATATTAAACGAACAACTGAAAACAATGAAAATCTTGAAAACGATAAAAAGACTTTCCAATCTGAAATTAATAATATAAAAGAACAACTTGAAAAACTTGAAGAGCAAATAAAAGAAATAAGTGAAAAGCTGGGAGAACTTATCAAGCAGCGCGACGAAATTAATGCACAACTTATAGACCTGAATACGCAAAAACAGGTTAAACTTTCAGATATTGAAAAAACAGCGGAGCAAATTGAATCCTTTAAAGCCCGCAGAAGAGAATTAGAACCAATGTTTGACGCCGTTAGAAAAGAACTGGAAGATGCCGGTGTTGAAGTTAATTCTCTTGAACCTACAGAAATGAGTATCGATGAAATTAATGCGCAAATCCAAAAACTTCAAAAGAGAATGGACGATTTAGGTGCGGTTAATATGCGTGCAGTTGAAGAATATGACAATATGACCATGCGTAAAGAAGAACTGCACGGACAGGTTGAAACTTTATCTAACGAGCGTAAACAAATTCTTGAAAGAATGCAGGGATATGAAGATTTGAAAAAAGAAACCTTTTTAAAAACATATAATCATATCAATGAAAACTTTAAAGAGGTATTTCACCAGTTATCAGACGGTGAAGGAACACTAATTTTAGAAGATATTGAAAAACCGTTTGAAGGCGGACTGACAATAGAAGCGCAGCCCAGAGACAAGAAAAAACAAAGACTGGAAGCAATGTCCGGCGGTGAAAAATCACTAACCGCATTAGCGTTTGTTTTTGCTATTCAACGTTATATGCCGGCACCTTTTTACGCGCTGGACGAAGTTGACGCTAATCTGGACGGTATAAATGTCGAAAAATTAGCACACATTGTCCAGCAGCAATCAAAAGATACGCAATTTATAGTAGTTTCTCACAGGAAACCTATGATAGAATCAGCTAATAGGACTATCGGTGTTACCCAAAAAGAAAAGGGTATTTCTAAAGTAACGGGGGTCAAATTAAGAGACTAGTATGCTTAACGAATACGAACATTACAAAATAGACTTACCGCAGAATTCCGACAACGAAGTTGACGGTATAGAAATCCTTGTGGAAATGGCAAAACAGGGGAAAATTGACCCGTGGAACATTGATATTATTGATGTTACGGACAAATATCTAACCCACCTTTTTCAATCAAAATCCCAAAATTTAAGACTTACGGGAAGAACACTTTTGTTCGCATCAATACTGTTAAAACTCAAATCAAACATTCTGGAAGGTCTTGATGTCACAAGTTTTGAAGAATCAGAACAATATGATATTGACTATGACGATGATACACCGCTTGATTACGGAGAAGACAATATCCCGACAAGCAATGTTATTTCTATTGACGAAGTGCTGCAGCGCAGAACCAGCGTAAGATTAAACAGAAACAGGGTTGTAACCTTACGTGACTTAATCAGGCAATTAGAATTTTATGAAACACTTGATAAAAAACAAAAACTCAAAAACGCACATGAACGTTTGAAACGCAGAGTCAGAAACTACTCTCGGCTCAGCGCGGATGATATTGTAAATCTGGCGCATGATGAATATATTGAACAGGGGGTTGAACGTCTTAAAGCAAACCTCGGCGAGATTTTAAGCCGACAGGACAGAATAGAACTTAACGAACTTACATTGCTTGGCATGGACAGAATAAGTGCATACGTTTCACTCCTGTTTCTAACTGTTGACAGCGATTATGACCTTGTTCAGGACGAGTTTTATTCGGATTTGTACGTGGTGAAAGGAAATTCAAATGGAAGAACTGAAATCACGGATTGAAGCAGTATTATTTATAACCGCACGGGTAGTACAGATTGAAGAAATAGCAGCAATTCTGGAAGAAGACCCTGAAAAAGTTGAAGAAGCGCTGCTTGAACTAATCATGGATTACTCATCACGTGAAGGCGCGCTGGAAATAGATGATGAAAACGGTTATATACTTCAAGTAAAAGAAGAACATCTTGATATAGTTGAAAAATTATGTCCAGTAGAGTTAAAACCTGCGGTATTAAAGACTTTAACAGTAATTGCCTTAAAAGAACCCATAAGACAAACTGATTTGAAAGAATTACGCGGCGGGGACTGTTATGAACACGTTAAAGAGCTTGTAGAAAAGGGTTTAATTTCAAAGACCCGCGACAAAAACGGACGCTCATTTAATATTAAAACAACCCCGAAATTTGCAGAATACTTTAAACTCAAAGGTGATGTCCGTGCGCTTGTTAAAACTTTAAACATTGATAAAGGCGTAAAGGACTAAGGATAAATAACAGTATAGTTTCTCTTTATTTCATTTTGAAAACTTACGGGAATTTTATCAAACTCGAGAATATCTACCAAAAACGGAATATTGCTGTCATTTAACAATTCTTTTAATTCCGCCAGTGTGCATTTTTTATCGCCGAAAGTTTTTACGACCAGGTCCAAATCGCTGCCCTCGTGCGCATCACCGCCAAATCTGCTGCCGTACGCCCAAACTTCAGCACAGGGACAATATTGTTTAAAAATTGACCTTAACATATCCAAATGTTCTTGTTTTATAAATAAATTACTCATTTTCAATGATTTTTTTTAATGATTTTACATCCTTAACAAAATCGTCAATCAGCATTAAAGTCTCTTCGGCAAAAGCCCTGCCGTAATCATGTGCTGTACTGTTACGATTATCCCTGTAACTAAACCACCGTTCTACTGTTTGTTCATCTATTAATGAATATTTTAAGGCATTTCTAAATAAATCCTTAAATGAAAGTGTATCAACTATTTTTTTTGAGGCAAAATACGGTACCAGTTTTTTCCGTAATAACTTGCCACTCTGTTCTAATGTCATCTCAAACCCTTTAACCAGCGAGTTTCTGTAAACCTCATACTCGATAGAGTCAGGTTGAACCGCTTTAATCAATTCATACGATTTTTCAAGTGTTTCAAGACAACGAGAAAGATATTCGGTATTAATAGACGTCATTTTATTTCCTCTGTTAGTTTCATAGTATCATAAAATAACCTTTAAGGAAAAGTTTTTAAAACGGGGAATGCAACAGACACCCCCATATTTACAGAGGTATCAAAAACAGCCATAGCAAGACGCGGATTTTTAATTTTATCAGCACCGGACGCTTTATAATAATTGTTATAATATATATCAACGACTTCATCATCAGTTATATATTTAACGCTCCTCTTTGGAAGTTTTTTACTTCTCCGATATGAGTTGTAAACCTCATGCGTAATACCGTGATTGGTTTCTCCGCCTGGATCATCTGGGTCATTAACATACCCTCCTTCGCGTAACAATACAAAATTCAACATTGTTTCAAAATACTGATCATCAAACATAAAAAATCTCCTTTAAACTAATCTATAACTAAGGAGTTTTTTAAATTGCCAATGTATTATAAAGGTCTTGCAAAAATAAGGCGCGCTCTTTAACTAAATATGTTTGATACCCAACATAAATATTTTGGAACATTGTTCCTTGTTTACTTTGGATTACAACAATTGCCTCGTTTTGAGCTTCTTCATATGCCTCCCATTTAGCCTGGGCAGCTTCAAGATTTTTATAATCTTCTTCTGACAGGATATTTTTTAGCTTAATAAGATTCACATCAATCTCTTTGTACCATTTATCCATCGCG
>CASELB010000103.1 GCA_949288685.1 uncultured bacterium | reverse complement strand
ATAACAGCATCAATTACTAACGGGACATTCCGTGCATCATCAACAGAACATATTTTCTCAATTTCCGGTGATTTAGGCGTAAAACTTGCAAGTTCGTCTCCTGTAACATCAACAATTACAACAGTTACAGGGTACTCTACAGATTTACCGCAATCAATTAATCCCGTTGTAATAAACGAAGATGCGAAACTTGTTGACTTAGGTGTTACTGAAGGCGGAATAAAAATATATGATAACGGAACCTGGATTAACACTGTCATAAGTATTAATGACGAAACAACAATAGGTGATTTTCTTGCGGCACTTCAAGGATACGGTTTTACGGCATCTCTTGACGGAAATGTTATAAAAATCAGTGCCGACTCGGATAAATACATTGCTGATGAATCTTCAAATCTTGTATCAAAACTCGGGTTAACAAACAGAACTCAAGATATTGTTGATATTTATGACCAGACAGACTCTAAAACTCTTACAATGGTAAGAACTTATGAAATGTCTGAGACAACAACATTAAAAGATTTAGGTTTTGACTCCGGTGCTTCGTTAAGAATGGAAATAGGCGGTGTGATGCAGACAATAGGATTTACCGCTGATGAAACTATTGGTGATGTAGTTGCTTCGCTTAACTCTTTCGGTATTGATACGGAGTTAAAAGACGGTGTTTTAACTGCTGTTACAACAGACAAGACTTTTGCATTAATGGGTACACTGGCTGATAAACTTACCGGCGCCGGTCCGACATATATTACAACGGAGAAAATACTTTCGCACCAAACAAAAGAACTAAAAGAAGATGTTACCTATATTGCGGAAGAATCATCAAAACTTACCGATTTAGGGGTGTCTACCGGATATATTAACATACTGCGCAACGGAGAAATAGTTTCTACGGTTGCAATCAGAGAGGATACTACTCTGGCACAGTTCTTTAGCGCTCTTTCCGCTTATGGTGTTGCAGGCAGTGTGTCTCCTACCGGACAAATTACCATTGAAAGTGTCGGTGATGTTACGCTGCTTGACGGAACATCAAACCTTGTTACACACTTAGGTCTGGATGATAATATTTATTCCAATACGTATTACGGAACAACACTTGTTTTGGAAGAAGATGTAAATGTTGCGACGAAAGAAACGCTTGTTTCTTATTATGATGAGGCTGGTAAAAAAGCTGAAGGCTCTGTATACTTGTCTATGTATGATCAGGATGGTAATTTGACTAATGCGGTTATTAATATAGAAGCAGATGATACAATAGGCGATTTAATAGAGAAGTTTGAAGAAGTCGGACTTACCGCGTATTTTGAGAACGGGCATTTCTCATACCATAACGGAATGGGTACGGTGGAAATTACCGGAGGAACCTCATCTATTACCGATACATTAGGGCTCGGGGATGCTGTACTTGAACAGTGGATGCAAAATGATGTGGAAATAACCTATGAACAGGATGAAATAAGATATTTATCGGTTGTAAACTATGCTGATAATTCTACAACACTTGAAACCCTGGGTGTTAAAGACGGTGAATTTGCACTGGGTATTAACGGTGCTATTGTTAATATTAATGTTACATCAACAGACACACTTGCTAACGTAATGTCAAGAATATCCGCTGCAGCAAACGGTTCTGTTACAGCGTCACTTACTTCTGACGGTAAATTTATGCTTAAGGCGGCTGATGGAGTGGAACTTATTATAGGTACTTCAACCGATACAACAAACCTTGTTACAATATTTAACCTTTCACAGGATGGTTCCAATGTTATAACCGGTAATACATCTTTGTATAAAGCCTCATCCAATACCCGCCTTATGGAGAGCGGTATTTTCCGTGAGGGTAATATAACCGCAGGCACATTTACTATAGGGAATGCTGAATTTACGATTACTAACGACACGACAATTGCCTCATTAATTAATGATATAAATCACTCGGAAGAAGCAAATGCAAATGCTTACTGGGATAATATTAACGGTAAAATGATTATAACATCGGCAAGTCTCGGCGCTTCGTATGTTAATATACAGGGCGGAACAAGCAATTTTACCGAGATATTTGGTTTAACAATAGACGCTCCGGGCGGAGGCGGTGAACGTTTGACCACTTACAATCAGGAATTGGGTGATAATGCAATTCTTACTATTAACGGCACCCGTATTGTATCTACTTCTAATACAATTACAAGCGATATATCAAGAATAGAAGGTTTGACAGTAAATATTAAAGGTATTACGGAGGGTGACTATGTAACAATTACCGTTGAACGTGATACTCAGTCTATTGTTGACGCTGTTCAAGAAACTCTTGATGCTTACAATACTCTGGTCGCAGAACTTAATACGGTATTAGCAATAGGCGGGGATTTACATAATGATATTGCATTAAAAGGTTTAAAAAATCAAATTACATCTATGTTTACTTCACGCGGAACAAACGGTGTAACGTTATTCCGGAACCTCGCGGCAATCGGCATATCTACAGAAGGCGCAAGCTCCGCTATGCCATCAGATATTTATTCATTATATTTAGATGCGGATAAATTTGAAAATGCACTTAATACTTCAGAAGACGAGGTTAAACTTCTGCTTGTAGGTACAGAGGATAATCCGGGAATTTTAACACGGGTTGAAAATATTGTGGAAAATATGCTTGCAACAACAGGGTATTTTTCTACAAAAACAAAATCTTTAGATCGTGAAATTGATAAATATGATACAAAAATAGAAAAAGCACAGGCACAGGCTGACTCTTATAAAGCTATGCTTGAAAGCAAGTTTCAGAATATGGAATTGTTGTATTCACAAATGCAAACATCTTACTCAAACCTTTTCTCCGGCGGTCTGGTATAACGGCTGGCATGGGGAATGAAAAAGTGTTATAATATAATTACAGGTTGAGTTGCTTTATGATTAACTATGATGATTTGCTGAAAAAAATTCCTAAGGTCAGAAAAATCCTTGATGACGGTACCGGCACAAATCTTTACCATTATACTAAACCGGAAAAGCTGCTAAGTATTCTTGAAACAGGAATTATAAGGTTTTCAAATGCGCTTTATCTGAATGATAAAGAAGAAGTAACATACTCGTATAAACTAATTGTACGTCTTATTGATGAATCGCCGGAATTAAATCAGGAATTATTTTCAAAAATTAAAGAATATTTTTATAAAAAATATAAAAATATTATTGATGGTGATGATAATTTTCTGAATAAATATGAATATTACACAATTTCATTTTCAACAGACAGTGATAACCTTACGCTGTGGAATAATTATTCTAAAGGACAAACTTACACGGGGTATAATATTGGTTTTTGCAAAAAAGATTTGATAAATGATATGGATAAGCAGGGGTTTAAGTCAGTTTACGGGAATATAATATATAATCAGGACACACAGATTACTATTCTGAAACTTATTTTTGATAAATGGAATAAGCAATACTCAAAATTACAAAAAGCAAAAAATACCCTCAAAAATACTGAAAAAAAGCAGGATACATTATTTGAACTTATTGATATATTAAGCATTATAAGTTTGTTTTTTAAAAATCCGTATTTTAGAGATGAAAAAGAGTACAGGATTATATTTATAAACCATTTTAGTGCAAATAGTTACAAACAAACAAAGATTTTTGAAAAAAACGGTTTATTTATACCGTACATTGAATACAGATTTTTAAAACGTACTGTAAGTTCAATAAATATAGGACCTACATTGGATGAAAATATATTTTATACAAGTACCTGCCGCATGCTTGCAAATTTTGGATATGAAAAGAAAACAATAAACCGTTCCAGAATACCTTTAAGATATTAATTTAGAGTAATTGCAAACATGCCGTTGACAAAAAATATTGTTCTGGTACGATAATTATTGTCGGCAAGCCCCCATCGTCTAGAGGCCTAGGACAACACCCTTTCACGGTGTAGACAGCGATTCGAATTCGCTTGGGGGTACCATTTCAGAATAAGACTCCGTTTAAGGAGTCTTTTTTGTGTTTTAAGTAACCACACCGGCGGGGCAGGTGACAGGGGTTTGGATGGTAAGGTTAAAATACCTGTCATCCTGAAAGCGTAGAAAATCGGGTT
>CASELB010000102.1 GCA_949288685.1 uncultured bacterium | reverse complement strand
TAAGAAATTGAAAGGGTAAACATGCCTGAAAAAACTATTTTTGAAAAAAATCTTGACGCACTAAAAAGTAACCATTTAAAAAATATATTACAACGCCACAATATTACAGCATCCTTACAGGTAAAAAACACTAACGGATTTAACCTCGAGTATAACGGAACTTTAATACATAATGAAAAATCACCGCTCGGAGAAGCTATATCTATTTTTAATAAAATAAACAACACTCCGACATCCATTCAGATTATATACGGTATAGGGCTGGGTTATTTGTTTCAATATACAGCAATACACTCCAAAGGTACCGTTATTCTTTATGAACCAAATCTCGACATTTTGAAAACAGCTTTTTCTTTAGTAGATTTTTCAAATGAACTCACAAAAAACAATGTATACGTTACACATACCCGAGATAATCTGGGAGAACTATTAAGAAATCACATGGGATTTGATAATACGCCGACTATACATTGTTTACCTTCTTATAGAACTATTTTTAAAGACACAATAGAATCAGAACAAAAAGCCCTAACCACACTTGTCGGCTCAATTACTCTTGACAGTAACTATACTAAAAGCAGATACTATCCGGTAACACGGGCTATTATGAATAATATACCTTATCTTGCCAAAGAAATCCCGTTATGCGAAATACAAGACTGCTACAAAGGTTATACCGCTGTAGTGGTTTCAGCCGGTCCAACTCTAAATGAAAATATCGAAACATTAAAAAAATATCAGGATAATGTTATTATCTTATGCGTGGGTCCTGCGTATAAAACACTTGTAAATGCAGGTATAAAACCTGACTTCTTATGCATTATAGAAGACCGCAACTGTATCGCTCAAATAAGCGGGCTGGATATATCCGATGTAAATTTAATTTTAGAGCCCTGCACCAACAGGAACTTCCACAAATTAAACCCGAAAAAAACATTTTTGCATATTTCAAACAATCTTCCGCCAAATAAAATCTGGTCAAATATAGCAGATATAGATATAAAAGAGTACAACTCCAGAGGAACGGTATCTTATTGCGCCTTAAACAGTGCAAGAATTTTGGGCTGCAGTACAATAATACTTGTAGGACAGGACCTTGCTTACATTAACAGTCAATTATACAGTAAAGATTCTGCCTACGGGGATTTGAAACTAATATTTAATGAAGAAACTAAAAAATATGAAGTTGCGGCTTCTGATATGGAGAGTTACGCAAATGCAGTTTCCACTGACAAAGAAAAACAAATGGAATATGCGAAAAAACTACTTGCAAGATACAATACAAAAATCACAACAATAAAAAGTATAACAGGAGACTTAATCCCTACAGAAATAGTTTATACAACATTTGCCGCAACCATCTCCCGTTTTACGCAGCTCTACCCTGACAGAAAATATATAAATACATCAATGAAAGGCGCGATGTTAAACGGTTTTGAAAATATACCGCTTGACAAAGCTCTTGAAAATTCAGCCAGAGCAGAAAAAAAAGACTTTTCAAGTCTTTCTTTTAATAAAACTGAACAAATCATTACAAATTTAGAAAACCTGAATAACAGTTTTGCCGATGCTGTAAAAGCTATTAATGATAACAAAAAACTGCTCTCAAGGTTCAAGCTGGAATACATACGGCATAAAAACTTAACCAGAGATATGCTTGCAACCCTGAAAAAAATAATAAGCAACTACACCTGGCTCTCTATAAACTACAGTCAAAAAAATCAAATATTTGACTTTATAACAAAAAAAGAACAAATAGAATTTGAATCATTTTTAAGCAAGTCCGAAAATATTGATTTAGCAGCAGCTCTAAAAATTGCGGAATTACAATCAGCATATCTTGATAATGCGCTGACTAATATCAATACCATACAAGAAATCATTAATAATGATATAACTTTACTAAAGGATATATGATATGAAAATCGTACTTCAACGTGTAAAAGAAGCATCCGTCAAAATTAACGGAGAAATTTATTCGGAAATAAACAAAGGCTTTCTGATACTAATAGGAATAGAAAAAGGCGACAATAAAGAAATAATTGAACGCTATGCAGATAAAGTAATTAAATTAAGGATTTTCCCGGATGAAAATGACAAAATGAATTTGTCAATAAAAGATGTCAACGGCTCTATTCTCGTAGTATCACAATTTACGCTTGCAGGAGATTGCCAAAAAGGTACACGTCCTAGTTTTGATAAATCCGCGCCACCCGATGAAGCAAAAAAACTGTATGAACATTTTATTTCTCTTATAAAAGATTACAATGTTCCCGTAAAAACCGGCGTATTTGGAGCAATGATGGAGGTCGGACTAATCAACGACGGACCTGTTACTTTTATTCTGGGATAACCCCTACCAGACAACATTCTGCACAAGTTCAATTTCATTCCCGTCAGGGTCATTAACAAAAGCAATAATTGAACCTTTACCATCCAAATCAAACGGTTCATATAGATATTTATACCCCAGAGAATAAAGCCTCTTAGTAAACTCATCAAAAGACTCTACCGCAAAAGCAAAATGTCCGAATGCGTTTCCGTTTATATACCCTTCTTGTGGGGTATCATCGTTATAGGTCAATTCTATTTGCCCGCCGTTTTCATCTTCAAGAAAGTATAACGTACAATCTTCCAACCGTTTAGTCCTGACCTGTTTCATTCCAAGCAGTTGTTCATAAAATTTAAGCGACTCTTCCAAATTTTTTACTCTAATCATTGAGTGTAAAAATTTCATTAATTCTTCCTCCTGTATACTACATGTTTCAACCCGAAATCAGTTTCAAATACTTTATCATAATTATCATTAATATAATTCATTATTCCGATAGCATAATCTCTTCCAAAAAAACGAAAATAATAAGAGTTTGTATCCCAATCCGATATAACAATAAATTCCGGATTTGTCTCCGCAATCCTGTTTATTATATGATACTCTCCAAATACTTCCACATACATAGGAATAACCGAATATAGATAATTATCCGTGTCACGCTCAAGAAGATAATTCATCATAGGCTCTTCAGGCAAACACAATACTTTCTCATCAGGAGCACTATTCTGTTTCAAATAATGATAGGTCTGCATAAACGGAACTGCCTGTATCGGTCCCGCAGATATTCTGCCGCGCGGCGTTTTTATCTCTCCTGTTTTTATATTCAATGTCATTATACTGAATACAAAGAAATATACGGCACATACACATAATGCACTAATATACTGTTTTCTATATTTTAACGGAAGAAGAATACACAATACACACAACAATATTCCCGTAAAATAAGTTCCGTAACTATACAGCATCAACGAAAAGAATACTTTTACCGATATGACCAGAGTTAAAACGGTTAAAAGTTTCATTCTTAAATCAATTTTATTAAACCTGATAAAAAATAACAAAAGTATTAATACAGGAATAAAAACAAAAAATCTGTATTTAATGAAATTTAAAAGCAGAAGCAAAAACAAGGTTGCAACAGATATCCCTACAACTTTTTCAATCATATTTTTGCCGCCGCACAAAATCATTGAAACAACAAACCCAAAACCCGACAGTAAAATAAGTCCTACATGCTGCAAAGAAAAAGTAATCCCCGATGAAGAATAAAAATACCACATCGTTTTTGACTTCATAATTTCGTTTAAAATGGTGTACTCTTTGCTTATATCATACAGTGTTACGCCCTGTAAGAATAAAATACACACAAACAAAACCGGAATAAATAAATATAAAAACAGAATTTTTACAGTTTCGCAAAAATTTCTTAATCTGTAATAAGAAAAAAATAAAAGCGGTATAATATATAAAACGAATTCGTATTTAAAAC
>CASELB010000101.1 GCA_949288685.1 uncultured bacterium | reverse complement strand
CGATATATACACCATAATGCATATTTTGGTGCATAAAACCGCCTGTTTGATACAAACAGGCGGTTTTAACAATTTTATTTTGAAAATTTTGCAAGGTTTTCGGCAAACATTTTAGATGCACTGTACAAAGATGACTCTGCCCACGTTAGCGGGTGTGCCCCCGGTAAGTACCTTATTTTCCCGTCAAGACAAGTTATTGCTTCATACGCCTCCGGAACCTTGTATGCAGGACATTGATATCCGTTGGTTTTAATGGTATTTTCAGAAGTAATCCGTGCATACCCGCGATTTATATACTCTGTCTCCTTTTTCATAGAACGCTCAAGGAGCGGCAAGACTTCTTCTTTTGTTTTTTCTCCTGACTCAACAGCAGCCAATAAAGCCTTGGCTACTGCGCCATACCCTTTAGATATTTCCGTTACCAAAAACCACTCCGCCTCAAAGTCCTGTGAAAATTCACTTTTATCTTTATGATAATCCAGTTTTAAATACTCATCCCCGGGATACCGTATAGCCCCGTTCTCTCTGACAATTGCCCAGCTTAATTCATCCAGCAAATCAAGTTTCTTTTCGGAATCTTTAATAATATCACCTTTTACAAGCGTTTCGGTCTGAGGCATAAAACTCATTGCCGCATCATACTTACGTTCTACACATTTTTCTTCCCCGCCTTTTAAAGGCGGAACATTATCATAACAGGTCGTTTCAAAATCAGGTGTATTAATTATCCGCTGCTCTCCGTCAGCTAAAACTTTTTCCAATCCCTGCCGGTCATTAAATATCCAACCATGCTTTGTATTCAGGATTTTCTCCCGTAATTTTAGAATTTCAGGATTAAATGTCTCTTCATACATTAATTTCATTATATTTCTCATTCCTTCATTACAAACAGAAGTATCACTTGTAAGAGAATTAAGGAATGTTTGTTCTTCCCACGCTCCGCAAGAACGCGCCACAGGATAATTAATGGCTTTTAAATAAGCAGTACAGTTAGAAATTGAACGACAAACATTCTCCGGCACATCCTCTGCGGTTTTATAACCGTAATGCCCGCCGCTCATACCTGTAGTTATCAAATCGGCAGCCGTCTGTAAGTAATTTCCGACAGATTCCAATCTTGTCTTAGGATACCAGGGATGCGGCTCTTTTGTATTTGTAACATAGCAGTGTCCGACTCCGTTTTGCTCGCCTGCCCAAATTAATCCGTTATGCCAGTATACTATCGGGTTTGAAATAATATTATCAAAAACTCCCTGTTGTTTATCATAAAACTGAGTAATATTATTAAACAACTCCGTACATTTTTCAGGTTCTTTATTTTTTACTAAATCCATATTGTGACAGGTATCTGTAATCCATATCAAATCAGCCATCAAAGGATTTTCTTCTGTTTTAATAAACGATGTTTTTACAAGTCCGGTTGACTCGTTCATCACATAATCAAAAACCCCTTTGCTCTCCGCAAATTTATAAAGATTATCAAACTCTTCCGGAGTGTACTCATTTTTTAATCGGGCAGAAATATTTTTGTTATGAACAGGTATTGTATACCCGTCAAATTCTTTTTTTTCGGGTTTATAAATAGTAAGACCTAAAGTTAAAAGCGCAGGAATAATATAATACGGCGGCAAAATCTCTTTCCTTGCCGTAGTTGTACTTTTTACGATTGGCGCCCCCGATTTACCAAAAAATTTTGAACACTGCTTTACTGCAGCAGCAGAACAATATCCGGCTCTCCTGACCGGTGAAATAGAAATGCTCATATAAAACTCCTCTTTAAAGTTTTATTCTAGCTTATAATTTTCCGCTTTGTCATTTTATTAAGAAATGTTAAGCAATTATTTTTATCGATTGGGTTGTATTTAAGTTATAACGCCGCTTTATGAGGTTTACAATTGCGCAGGTGTATAATTAAAATGGTAAATCAGTAAGTTTATACATTTTTAAATATTTCATCAATCTTATTATAAACAGCATTTGCAATTTTCTTATGTTCACCTGCTTCAAAATGTAAACCGTCATATCCTGAAGGAACTATAATATTCCCTAAATCCAGAAAATCACAATTATATTTTTGGGCAGTATCTTCATATAAATTAGCAGCTAAATAAGATTTTTGTATTGATGTTTCATCAAACAAAAACGAAAAAATACGGCTTGCAAGCACTTCTCTCCCGATAATTAGAGGAGGAATAAGAAGAATTTTAGACTGCGGAAGATGAAGTTTAACTATTTCAACAAGATTTTCAATACCGTATTTTATCTCCTGTTCAGAAACATTATACTGCCTTTGCAAATCGTTAGAGCCAATCCATAAGATAACTAAATCATAGTTTTCAGCCAGATAGTCCGGCAAAATCAGGTATCCTGTATATTTTTTCCCCTCAAAATTATCTCTAAAACAGGTTCTGTTATTACATCCAGCCTCTTTAATTTCATATTTACCGGCAGAAAGTTTTTGCAAAATAGCAGTCCAACGTTCGTCTTTGCCGTAACGTCCTCCGTTTTCAGGGTTATAGCCGTAAGTATTACTATCGCCAAAACATAAAATTCGTTTCATAGGTTAAGAATAACATAAATATTTACACACCGTGAGCAGCTTTTGTTTTATCTTTTTCGACCGTATATCTTAACATCTTGTTTAAAAAATGCGGAAGTGTAAACCCGAGAATTGCCATATTACTTAACAATGATACCCAGTAAAGTGCCGCACCTATTGTTTTTGTTTTCTTCAAAGCCTCCGGCGGAATATTCTTCATTTTATCAAGTTTTTTAAAATCCTCCGGAGTCATATCCTTGCTATAAAACTGTTTTTCATATTCCATGCCTTTTGGAAAAACTTTCTGTTTCAATATCTTATAGCATTCCTCAGGGTCTTCTTTATTTAATATAAGTTTTTCAAGCGGACATTGGATTTTAGAATTTTTGTCAACAACGCTATCTACAATCTATTCTGTTTTATAATCAACTCCGTTATTATCAAAAACCTGCTTTGCGCTTTTTGTCATAACCGGTGTTTGAATATGTTTTGCTCCGCCGTATACAAAAAGGATTGCGGAAGCCTTGCTTATTCTCCTGTCCGCGATATAACAGTTCGAAAAATCATTATTATTATCTTCAAGCGCAATAAAAACAGGTTTAAGGTTTCGCTGGTTGTAATATTTTATTTCTCCGTTTTTGTAAATCGCAAGAGTATGCTTATCAAGGTTTTTAAGCATTTCTTCCTTAATACTTTCAGGAGGAACAGACGTCTTTAAACCGTTAAAGGTAGTTTGTTTAAAGCCGTCATTCCTTTTTATCCGTTCATACGTACTTATTTTGTTACATCTCATAATTGCTATTTATACTTACGATACATTTCATATATTAACACTGATAGCCGCTCTAATGTCAAGTAATTATTTTTCTGGTATAATCTAAACTTGACAGGAGAAGTTATGAAAGAAGAATTACTGGCAATACTTGAAAAAAACAGCAGAATAGATTTTAAAGAACTTGCTGTATTATTAGGAATATCGGAAGAAAAAGTCCTTGAAGAAATCACGGAACTGGAAAAGACCGGCGTAATCTGCGGATACCATACACTTATCAACTGGGAAAAAACTTCAATTGAAAAAGTTAATGCCCTTATCGAAGTAAAGGTTACACCTCAGCGCGGACAAGGATTTGACAGAATAGCAGAGCGCATTTATAATTATCCGGAGGTGCGCGCTGTATACTTAATTTCAGGCGGATACGATTTGCTCGTAACATTAGAAGAAAAAACTCTTAAAGAAATTGCAAACTTTGTATCGGACAAACTATCTACTCTGGACAGTGTCTTAAGCACGGCAACACATTTTATACTTAAGAAATACAAAGACCACGGCACGATAATAAACAAAGACCGTACAGACAAACGCGAGGTTATTACCCCATGACAAAACCACT
>CASELB010000100.1 GCA_949288685.1 uncultured bacterium | reverse complement strand
GCACACAAACTCGGTGCTATGTTTAACGTTCCTCACGGGGTTGCAAACGCATTGTTAATCAGACAGGTAATCAAATACAACTCTACAGATTGCCCGCATAAACAATGTATCTTCCCGCAATACAAGTATCCGTCAGCAAAATTAAGATACAGCCAAATTGCTGATGAATTAGGACTTGGCGGTAAGAATGAAGATGAGAAGGTTCAACTTCTTATCAATGCAATTGATAACCTGATGAGCAATATTAATCTTCCTAAGTCTATTAAAGACTTTGGCGTAACAGAAGAAGACTTTTATGCTAAATTGGATAATATGGTTGAATTAGCATTTGACGACCAATGTACAGGTGCTAACCCTGCTTATCCTCTTATGGAAGATATCAAGAAACTCTACATCGACGCATTCAACGGTGTTGTGTAGAAAACGACGATTTGAAAGCGGCGGGGATATTTCCCCGCCCTTTTGATTTTCAGGTTCAAAATATGGGTAAAAGCTAATGACAAAGATTTCCGATAAAACGATTAACCGTTTAACTCTCTATCATTGTATTCTTACAGACTGTATCAGAAAAGGTATAGAAAGTATTTCTTCAACAACAATTGCTGGATTGCTCAGGATTGATGATTCCCAGGTAAGAAAAGATATCGCAATGATTGATAATAGCGGGAAATCAAGGGTAGGGTATGATGTTAAAGAATTAAAATCTGCTATTGAACATAAACTTGCATTTAGCAGAGTAAAGAATGTATTTATTGTCGGTGCCGGAAATCTGGGTTTTGCACTTGCTAAATACAATAATTTTTCTAACTACGGTTTGAATATTCTTGCGCTTTTTGACAACAACCCTCTAAAACATGATGTGGAAGTCGGCGGCAAAAAAGTGTATCCTATAGAAGATTTAAAAGGGCAGGCACGTAAGATGGATGTTGATATTGCTATTCTTACTGTCCCTTATAATGCAGCACAGCAGGTTACAGATTATATGGTGGAAGCCGGGATAAAATACATCTGGAATTTTACGCCTGTTGTTCTTGCCGTGCCGGATGATGTTCAGGTCTGGAATGAAAATTTAATGGGAAATTTCCTTCAATTTACATATAATAAATAATTTTAGTCCTCTGAAAATTTTTATGTACTATAATGTATACGGAGGGACACGAGGTAATTATGTATAATCCTAAATCTGCAAAAGCGGAAGAATTTATTTCACATGAAGAGATTTTAGATACTTTAGAATGGGCTGAGAAGAATAAAAATAACGCGGAATTGATTGATAAAGTTCTTGATAAGGCACGTTTAAGAAAAGGTTTAGACCACAGAGAGGCGTCTTTGCTTTTAGCTTGCGAAATTGAAGATAAAAATCAAGAGCTGTATGCGTTAGCGAAGGAGATTAAAGAAGACTATTACGGGAACAGAATAGTTTTGTTTGCTCCGTTATATCTTTCTAACTATTGTGTAAACGGATGTATTTATTGTCCGTACCATAAGAAAAATACTCATATTCCGCGCAAAAAAATGACGCAGGAAGAAATAAGACGTGAAGTTATAGCCCTTCAAGATATGGGACATAAAAGGCTTGCTATAGAGTCAGGTGAAGATCCTGTTAATAATCCTATAGAGTATATTCTTGAATCTATTAAAACAATTTATGAAACAAAACACAAAAACGGCAGTATCAGACGTATTAATGTAAACATTGCAGCTACAACAGTTGAGAATTACAAACTTTTAAAAGAGGCTCAAATAGGAACGTATGTACTTTTTCAGGAAACTTATCATAAAGAAAGCTATGAACGATTACATCCGACAGGACCGAAACATAATTATGCGTACCATACAGAAGCGATGGACAGAGCTATGCAGGGCGGGATTGATGATGTTAGTCTGGGTGTGTTGTTCGGTCTGGAAAGATACAAGTATGAATTTGCGGGGCTTTTAATGCATGCGGAACACCTTGAAGCTGTATACGGTATTGGTCCTCATGCAATAAGTGTTCCGCGGATTAAAAAAGCGGATGATATTGACCCGACTGCTTTTGAAAACGGTATTGACGACGATACTTTTGCTAAAATTGTTGCATGTATAAGAGTTTCGACACCATATACAGGCATGATAATTTCTACAAGAGAGAGCCAAAAATGTCGTGAAAGAGTGCTGGAACTTGGCGTTTCTCAGATTAGCGGCGGGTCAAGAACAAGTGTCGGCGGGTATACGGAACAGGAATACGAAGAAGATACGGCGCAATTTGATATAAGTGACAGGCGTTCGCTTGATGAGGTGGTAGGCTGGTTATTAAAACTCGGGCATATCCCCAGTTTTTGTACGGCTTGTTATTCATCGCACAGAACGGGTGAAAACTTTATGGCGGTATGTAAGAATGAGCAAATCCACAATTTCTGTACGCCAAACGGTTTAATGACTTTAAAAGAATATCTTTTAGATTATGCATCGCCTGAGACAAAAAAACTCGGATTTGAAGCAATAGAGAGAGAGTTAAAGAAATTTCCGGAAGGAAATATGAAAGAGCTTTTACTAAAAAATCTTGATTTGATTTCGCAGGGCGGCAGAAACTATAAATTTTAAAGTAATTTAGCAGGTAATAAAAAAGTCCGGTTTTTAGCTAACCGGACTTTTTTTATAAGTAAATAAAATTATAATTGTTGTGCTAATTGAAATCTTTGATTTGATAACTTCATTGTTTCAGTATCAATTATGCCGCGTTTTAATTCTGTATAATTAGCAACGCGGGAATTAAATTTCTTTTTCAAAAATTCATAAGCAACCATCGGATCGCAAGAGCTGCCGCAGGTAAATAAATCAACTGCCGCATAACCGAGTTCCGGCCAGGTATGTATTGCTAAATGGCTTTCTGAAATGATTACTACGCCGCTAACACCATAAGGGTTAAACATATGAAAGCACTTTTGTACAATTGTTGCTCCGCATTCCAGAGCGGCATCTATCATATACTTTTCTACTTTTGTAATTGAATTTAACACATTGGGGTCACACTCAAAAAATTCTGCCAGTACATGCTGTCCTAAGTGCATTTCCTTAATACTGCCCTGTTCAAGTTCCCTTAACGATGTTTGCATTGTCACTTCATAAGCCTCCTTTATATATCTAATAACAACAATTATATAATACTATAAAAAAAGAATATTTGTAAAATTTACAATTATTCCCCTATATCTTAACAAAAATTTACAATTTATTATTTTTTTAAATTGATAGAGGGGCTGAAAACTAGTTGTGATACTTCATTAGCAGTTTTGCAATAATATCAAGGAATGATTTTTGATAAAAATCATTTTTAGCAATACAGGTTTCAGCTCCGAGAGCCAGCGCCTGTTTTGAGATATCTTTGTCAACCATACTGCTTACTATGACAACCGGAATGTCTGCGTACATTTCATCATTTTTTAATCTTGTTAAAAATTCAAGTCCGTCCATTTTTGGCATTGAAATATCGCTGACAATAAGGTCATAATGGTTAAGTTTTAGCTTATTGAAGGCGTCAAACGGATCGTCTGCTTCGTCTGTAATATAACCGGCTGCTTTTAAAATATTCTTTTCCATTGTACGGGTTGTAAGCGAGTCGTCAACAACGAGTATACGTTTAAAAGATAAAATATCGGAGGTAAGTACCTTTGGTGCGGAGTTGATATCAGCCTGTGTTCCGATATTTTTAACCATTTCTTGAATATTAAGTATAAGACAGAGTTCTCCTGAGGCAAGATTTGTAATCCCTGAAATATTTTTAACTTTATACAGCGGAGGTGCCAGCTTTTTCTGCAATATGTCCTGATCTCCGAATAAGGCATCTACAATTAGACCTATTTTTTTCTGTTCGGATTCAATTATAAGTATAATCTCTTTTTCTCTGCGTTCTGTAGATTGAAGTTTTAGAATATCTGAAAGATAGTAGACAGGTATTATTTCTCCGTTATGCTGGATTGATAAATTCCCGTTGTTAGATGAAATCTCTTCAAATTGTTTTAGTATAAAGGTAGAAATAACCTGTATAGGAATTGCAAATGTCTGGTTAGAAACTTTTACGAGGAAGACTCTTAAAGTAGTCATTGTAACAGGAATTTCAATATGTACACAACTGCCTTTTCCAAATTCGGAAATGATTTTAACTTTGCCGTTGAGCTGTGAAATCTTTGTTTTTACAACATCAAGCCCTATCCCGCGACCTGAAATACTTGTAATGGAATCTCCTGTCGTAAACCCTGGCCAGAAGATAATATTCATAATTTCTTCATCGCTCATGGCATCAATTTCTTCCTGTGTTAGGAAACCGTGACTTAATGCTCTGTCCTTAATTTTGTTCAGGTTAAATCCTTGCCCGTCGTCAATAACATCAAGAATAACTTTGTTATCGTCCTGACGTGCACACAACATAATTTTTCCCATAGGATTTTTACCTTTGGCACGACGTTCCTCAGGATGTTCAATTCCATGGTCGATAGCATTTCTTAAAATATGTATTAGCGGAGTTTTAATTTCTTCGACAATTTTCTTGTCGGCGCTTGTATCGTTGTCTTCTATTACAAACTCTATTTGTTTATTTTTCTCGTTTGCTATATCTCTTACCATTCTGGAGAATGAATGTAAAACTGTTGAAATAGGAAGTACACGGATATTTTTAACCATTGATTCCATTTCATCAATAATAAGACGCATTTTCATATCATCTTCTTTGGTTACACGAGAAAGGGAAGTTAGGTCATATATGGTTTTAGACAGGTTTTGTGATACTTCCGAAAGGAGCATAAATATTTGTTTTACAAAATTTACAGAGAACTGGTCAACGGAATTTACCTGTAAATATTTGCGGTGATAATATTTAAGATGGTTAATTGCTTTAATCAGGTCTTTTTGCCACAGTTCGCTTGAAGAACGGATGGAGTCTATTTTGTCCAGATGTTTTTCCGTTTTAATTTTTGTTATAATCAGTTCTCCGAGTTGATTTATTAGCATATCAAGTTTAGCGGAGTTAACATGAAGATTTTTAATCTCATTATTGGTGCCGGCATTTGATGTATTAGTTTGAGATTTGGCGGAGAACCCTTTTGTTTCAATAATACCTATATCTTTTTTATAATCTAACTCAAGCAGTTGCTTGGTGATTTCTAATTGCTGCAGGATTAATTCTACGTCTACGTTATCATCTGAGGTTGCACAACTTTCCACACTGTTTTTGAGGGTCATTACCATTTGTTCTTCAAGTGTGATGTCATTGTCTTTTATAAAGTTTAAAATATCAATAACAATAGAAATAATTTCTGTGACAGTCTGGTCAGTATTAATTGACTTTATCTGATTTAATTCATCAATAATTTCTGAAATATAGATATTATTATTTTGCAGAGAGTAAATTTTTTCTGCAATTTCGGGGAAGGATACAACATTTTGGCTGTCCATACAGAAAGAAGTATATTTTGAAGTTGCAATTCCCAGATTGTTTCTGATTTCAAGTATTTCACTTATAGTAAGTTCACATGAACTGCTCTGTACAAATTCCAGCTTTACTTTTACACTTTCAAGCGGGGCTTTTACTTCGTAAAACTCTTTTCCCTGAAAACAGTTGTAAAGCTCATCAATAATCAGGAACAAATCGCGTATTTCATCAGAAACTACTTCAGGAACGATTGCATCAAGAATTTCAAACGCATTAGCAAAAAGTGAGTTAATGTGATCCTGTACTGACAGAGGCATAATAGTTTCCGGTCTGATTTCTTCATCATTAAAACTTCCTGTGTTAGGGGCTGCCGGTGCCGTTTCATTGATATCAAAATGGAGAAGCTGGGTTTGATTGATTTTCTGTAATTTTTCGGTTGCATCGTTGTAACGAACATCTATATACTCTTTTTTCCTGTTAATAGATTCTTTAATATAATCCGCAACCAATTCCAGAGTTCCGTTAATATCAAGTACGAGATTAACGGATAACGGAATTAAATTATCTTTTACTCCGCTTATTATATCCTCGATTAAGTGTATGAGGTTTTGTATATTTTCAAAACCAATCATCCTGACTGCGCCCTTGAGTCCGTGGACATCTCTGAAGATATCTATCAAAAGTTCTTTATCGTCAAGATTGTTTTCAAGTTTTGACAGTTTTTCAAAAAGCGACTGGATTAGTTCATCAGTTTCCGATTGAAAAACCTCAAATAGTTCTTTAAGCTCTTTATCTGAATATTCCAAAGTCTATTCCTCTGTTACAGAATTTTTTAAATCATTAGAAATATTATTTATTTCAGAAAGTTTGCTTGAACTTGTATCAAGGGTTCTGATAATTCCAGATGAACCGGTTTGTGCATCTTCAAGTGATTGAGCCAGTTTATTTAACAACTCATCCTGTTTTTTTGTATTTGTATTTATTGCTTCAAATGAAGTTTGAATTTCGCCAACAAGGTGTACAAGTTTTTCTGAGTTTGAACTTATTGAGTTTATTTCTTTTAGTACTGCTTCAATTTCTTTAGAGCCTTCTTCTGTTGCCATGACCGTAGAATTTGTTGCGTATTGAATATTGCTTGTTAATGAAGTAATTTTTGTAATAGCCTGCTTAGACTCGTCTGCGAGTTTTCTTATTTCACCGGCAACAACAGCAAAACCTTTACCGTGTTCTCCTGCACGTGCAGCTTCAACTGCAGCGTTTAGGGCAAGCATATTTGTTTGCTCTGCGATATCTTCAACAACTCCTATGGTACTTCCTATTTGCTGGGTGTGTTCCGATAATTCAAGTACTAATTCGGCAATCATTTGAATTTTTTGTCTTAGAACTACCATTTTTTCAATATTTGCGTTTATAAAATCATATTCTTTTTGGGAAACATTAAGTGATTGTACAGTGCATTTTTCTGCTGCTTGAGAGGTTGCTGCGGTTTGTTCCAGATAAGTTTTCATTTTATCAATGGCACCTATACCTGATTGCAAACCATTTATACAGGTGCCTATAGTGCTGCGTTCGTCATCAAGAACATTAAGAACTTCCGACATAACGTCCGACATTGCACCTGCCTGCTTTCCCAGGCTTTTGCTTAATTTCAGTGAGAACCATCTGTTTGTAAAGACTTCTGCCACTACAAAGAAAAGCACACACATAAGTATACAAACTATTATGTCGTAGGCTTCTACATTGTGTTTAATCATAAATCCGCTAAATAATAAGCAAACTACTGCAAAAACAGCTATATCCATAAGAAATTTACTTACGAGTCTTTTTTCCAGAATTGATTTTAAAGATATTCTCACGTTATGCCCCCTCCAAGTATGGTTTTTTCTTCCGATTTATTATAAAATAATTGTATAATAAAAATTACAAAATTGGAAGGTCAAAATGTCACCCAGAATTTTAGTTATTGAGGATAGTGAGACACAATTAAAATTTCTAAAAGATAAATTAGAGAGCAAAGGGCTGGAAGTAGTAACGGCTGTTGACGGTATCGAAGGGTACCAGAAGGTGTATGAAGCTCATCCTGATTTGATTATTGCGGATGTTGTGATGCCTAATATTAACGGGTATCAGCTTTGCAGAATGCTTAAAAATACGGATGATACGAAGAAAATACCGATAATTCTTTTAACTATACTTGATAAAAAAATAGATAAGTTCTGGGGCAAAAAGTCCGGTGCACAGTTGTTTTTGTCTAAGAGTATTGATTTTGAAGAACTGTACGGGCATGTAATGTCTGTCATTAAGCGATATCCGGTAGATCAGGAGTATAAAGAAAATCTCCAGCATCAAATTATTACAAGGGATTCTGCACAGACACATTTAAATAATGTATTGAATGATTTACTGCTTAAAACTATATTCTCAAACGAGTTTCGTAATTTGAGCGATTTCTTGAATTATGAAAAAGTAATGGTTGAAAAAATTTTTTCGCTGTTAAGTTCTTTTATGGAATATAATGTGGCGGGTATTTTCTTTCCCTCCCCTGATTCTCTCGGAGAAAATATATTATACCTTGATACTCTCGGGCGTAATGTATCCAAGCGGGTTTTATCTGATATTCATTATGATTTCTTTAAAAAATTATCAGAGTATAAAGAAATTAAATCTCCAAAATTTGAGATTGTAAGAGTATTGTTTGGTAAAGAAGTTGAGTATGAGTATAGCGACTTTGCCTCTAAAATTGTTATACCGTTGATTTACGATAAAAAGCTAATCGGCGGGATTTGTTTCTATACCAAAGAAGATATTAATTATTCGTCATTTAAGTTTTTTGACATAATGATTACTGAATTACTTACTATTTTTAAGATGAAATATCAGTATTCAGAAAAAGAACTTATGTCTGTGCTGGATGGCTTAACCGGACTATATAACCGCAGGCAGTTTGAACTTAACCTTGAACAGGAATTTAACCGTACCAAAAGACACCCGTCAAACTTCAGTCTTGCAATTCTTGATATTGATTTCTTTAAAAAGGTTAATGATACATACGGGCACCAGTACGGAGATTATGTTCTTAAAGCGGTTGCTGATATTCTCAAAAATTCGTTCCGTAAAACAGACTTGCTTTACAGATATGGGGGCGAAGAACTTGTAATTATTATGCCCGAAACATATATTGACAACGCATTAATACCGATTCAGAGGTTACGTCAGGCTATAGAGGACTATGAGTTTGACTATAACGGTATAAAAACACATCAGACTGTAAGTATAGGCTTGAGTATGAATTATCCGGAATTTGAAACACATACAGCTATATTGAAATCCGCTGATGAAGCGTTGTATAAAGCGAAAGAGTCCGGCAGAAACAGGGTAATAGTTTATGAGCAGTGAGTTCCTTCTTGAGCAGAACAAAAATAATCACCTGTATTTTAGTGTAGGTGATAATAAATACGCGGTTAACTCTAACTGTGTTCTTGAAATTATTAAACTTCCGCTTCTTGATTATCCCCAGAAGCTCCCTAATAATATTATAGGGCTTATGAAGTACAACAATTTTGTAATAAATGTTGTTGATATAAGATTTTATTTGAACATTGAGCCCGAGCCTTATACTACTTCTAATGAAGTTGTAATAATTAAAACAGATGAATCTATTATCGGCATAATTGTTGATAAAGTTGAAGGTATACTTCCTTTTGTGACAAACAAAGTTGACTCTTTGCCTTTTGTCGATAAAAAAATGCTGATAGATGCCCTGTATAAATTTAACGATGAAACAATTTTCATAATTAATATTTTTTCACTTGAAAATATAATTAAAGACCCCGATTCCCCGTTTGAGCCTTATGATGTACAAAGCCTTTTTCCTGCAGGTGATGATAACCGCTATATGTTGACCCAGCGTTCGGCACAGCTTGCTGAGAAAGAAAAATTCCAGTTTGTACATGAAATATATACAAAAGATAAATTTATATCATTTATGCTGAACAATAATCATTACGGCATAAAATTGAAGTATATAAAAGAGGTTTTAAAAGACACGACAATATCGCATGTTCCGTGTACTCCGGACTTTATTAAAGGTATTATGAACCTTCGCGGGGATTTTATTGCGGTTGTTGATCTTAAAAAGTTTTTGAATATGGATTCAGAGCCGGATGATGAAAAAAAACCGATTATTATTGTCGAAAACGAAGATTTAATACTGGCACTTCTTATAGATAAAATTAATGAGCTGTTTGAAATTCCGGATGAAATTATCCCTAAAAACAGTGAAACAAGCGTAAGCTATGATATTATTTATAATGACAAAGTGCATACGATACTTAATATTGACAGAATGCTGAAAGATAAACGGTTGTTTATTACAGATATGTAACGCCGGTCGGGAAATCTTCCTTTTTTGTATTAGCCGGTATATTTATTCCGTTTATTGTTATCTCGTGCTCTGTTTTTTGTAAGGGGCAATCTTTTACATTTATTTTTCCGTTGATAACTTTTAACCTGCCTAAATGTGATACGGGAGACTTGTTTAGCGACAGTTTCCCGCCGATGTATTCAACACTCCCGAGGTCGGAAACAGAAGAGTTTGTAAGAACTGCATCCCCTGAAATTTCAGAAATTTGTTTGAATATATTATTCTCATTTATTCCCAGTTCGGCAAGAGTAAAATCCTCAGGTTCGCGGAAGTATTTAAGTGTATATTGCCTTGTATATTTTTGTCCTGTTCTAAATGTTTCAAATTTTTTTACAAGATATGTAAAAAAGTCTTCTTTTTTGCAGCCCATATTGAAGTAATTTAGTATTGCTTTTATATCATTATTTTTAATTGCCGGTTCAAGTTCTTCTTTTATTAGTGATATTTTTTCTCCCACCTGATGTGATTTTTCTATAGCATTCTGAATTTGCGGCGGAACGGTTAATTCTTTATCCTTAATTCTTGTTTCAATAACATCTATGTATTGCCAGGGAATACTTTTATCGTTTCTTACCCCCTGAATTTCTGCTATGTAATTATCATACATTCTTATGACCGCTTTGGGATTTCCTTTTTCAAGAAATATGTGAAAGTCGCCGCCTGCCAGATAAAGCGGGGCATTAAATGAGGTTGTGCACCAGGTTTTGTATGAAAAAAGCATAAGATTGTTTACATTCGATTCAAAATCTTTGGAATCATGTAGCTGTGACGGAATAAAAATCCATCCGGTATTATTTTTATCCAGATTGTTGTGTGTGTTGTTCAGGTAATAAGAATTAAGATTTTTCTTATACAGTTTATTGAAATTAAAAGTATATTTTGAATCTTCGCTAAGTTTATCAGTAATTTCATGAATTGTATTATTAAGTACTTCAGTATTAAGCGGCGGCGGCAGTTTTCTGTTGTCCGGCTTCAAATCTTTTATGATACTTGAAAAAATGACGTAAGCTGCAGAGCTTGAAATCGGACGACTCTGCGTTAAATATTTTTTCCATATATCCAGTCTTTGCTCTCTCTGCGGAATATTATTTAATTTTGTGCTATTTTCAAAAGCATCCTGTATATTTTCTTCAGCCCAGTCGTGCAGGTCATATTCCGAGTTAAATTTTTCAAGCGGAGCTTTGAACATGCAGGCGCAGGTGAGTGACAGCCCTGCAAGGCGAGTTTTTTTTATTGCACTGAACGCCGGTGTTTTATCTTTAGACCGGTTTTGAAAAAAATAATTATTGTTATATACAGGGTATAGTTTCATACCGTTATTAAAGCCTGTAAATATAATAATTGCATAAATAATTGATTATTTTTACAATAGTTTACAAATAAACGTACTAAAATAGTTTTTGGGGTTGAGGGTAAGGGCTGTAAATTTAATGCAAATATGTTATAATATGTGTTAAATCAAGAGGCTACAGTGGATTTTATAAAACGGCTTAAAGAATTTAATAAACAAATTAACGATTTGGAATCGGGAATTTATCATAATGAAAAGCGTTATCGTGAAATTTATGAGTTAAACCTGAAACTTGAGGCGGAAATTGAGAAAAGAACACAGGATTTGGAAGTGGCAAACCGTCAGATGCTTACTTTGCAGCATATTCTTGATATGATGACGGCATCAAAGCCTCTTTCCGGTGTGCTTAACGCGATTGTGAACAGTCTCCAAAACGAACTGGGATATCTGCATAGCTGTATTATGCGAACTTTTAAAGTCGACGAGAAACAGTATATGGAAGTTGTTGCACATTCGGATGATGATTTTAGTTCTAAAATAGAGGTTGCAATGTCTGTTCCGCTGTATGAAGCGAGGATTGAATATAAAGGCAGTGAAGGCTTTGATGATTATATCAAAACAAACAGGGTATATTCTTCCGGTAATGTTGGTGAGTGTATTTACAGATTTTTCCCGGGAATTAATCTTAATAAACTTGAACAACTGTTTAATAGTATAGGCTGCCGTTCCTGTATATTAATTCCGCTTACATCCGATAAAATGCATTATGGTTCACTGGTTTTATTATCAAAAAGAGAAGAGGCAACTGATGCGGAACTCAGATTTTTAGCACTTTTTGCAAGGCAGATAGAACTGGCAATCACAATATCAAATTTGTTCCAAACCGTAAAATCACAGGCAGTGAGTGATGCATTGACAGGGCTTTATAACAGAAGATATTTTGAAGAATGTATTAAAAAAGAAACATTACGTGCAAACCGGCAAAATCAAAAATTCTCTGTCATAGGATTGGATTTGGATTATTTGAAACAGATTAATGACAAATACGGTCACAATTACGGTGATATCGCAATAAAAACGATAGCTGACGTTTTAAAAAATAACGCCCGTTCAATTGATATTCCTGCGCGGATTGGCGGGGAAGAATTTAATATTATTCTTCCGGGAATTGACTCTGAAGGCGCAATGATTGCTGCAGAACGTATCAGGAAAGCTATAGAAGACCAAGATATTCCTGTTGTCGGTAAAATAACGGCCAGTCTCGGGGTTGCAACATACTTTGAACAAACGGATGATGTTGATGAACTTTTAGAGCTGGCAGACCATGCAATGTACCAGTCAAAACATGACGGGCGTAACAGAGTAACACTTGCTAAACCGACCAAAGAAATTTCGTGGCAGGAAGTTGCATTTAATACTTTTATGGATATTCTTGCAAAGCATCGTGTGCCGCTTGAAAGCGAAGTTTCTGAAAATATTTCTAAACGGCTTGAAACAATCGGCATTAATAATGACGGACTTTATACTATTTCTGATACTCTAATTAAGTTATATAATCCGAATTATACGCCCGGAAATACAAAGTCAAAGGTTTTACTTGCAAATTCTCTTGCAAAACGTTTTGATATGCCAAAAGATAAGATTGACAATTTAAAAGTTGCGATATTACTTTATGATATAGGAAATATTCTTTTGCCCAAGCAGCTTTTGCAAAAGAAAGAACCGCTTACAAGTGAGGAAAAAGACAAAATAAAAAAACATCCTATAATTGCGGCAAGAGAAATACTGGAACCTATAACCGGCATGAATACTATTTTGCCTATTATAGAAAATCATCATGAAAATTGGGACGGCTCAGGTTATCCCCATGAGATTTCCGGCGACCAGATACCGGTTGAGTCTCAAATGATATTGTTAATTGATGCGTATTTTGCACTGCAAGAGCCAAGAACATACCGGAAAGCTATGGATAAGGAGCAGGCTGTTGAGGTTATTAAATCCGGCAGCGGAACAAAATGGAATCCCAAACTTGTTGAAGAATTTGTTTCTATTATAGAAAATGAAGAGTTTTAATGGTATATAATTTTAGCCCAGAGTATTCTGTATAAGGTTTATTTTATCAGAATCACAGGTTTTTAATAAAATAGTTTTTTCTTTAGCGGTCTCACCTTTAAGAATAATTATTGAACTCTTTGGAATTTTAAAATATTTAGCAAGATATTCAATAACAGCTTTATTTGCTTTATTTTCCACAGGCGGAGCTGTTACTTTAAGTTTGACAGGCTGTGTTTTATCGTCGCTTGAGACAAACCCGTTAATTGAAGAATTAGGGATAATTTTTAAGACGATTATGACTCCTTCTTCTGTTTGTTTTAGCATTTTATACTTTCTGAAGAACGATTACGTATTCGTGTTTAAAATTGTAAAAGCCGCCGGCAAGTGCTCTGTAGCGCCACAGATTAGCATTTTTGCCAACCGTGCGTTCATTTCCCTGAATGTCTTTTACAATTATTGCCTTTGTAATAAAACCTATTTTATTCATGCGCGCCATACACTCAAACCCAAGCGGGATAAGCTGTGAATTTGCATATTTATCGCCTATAATTAATGCGGCAAAGCGTTTGTTTTCAAGCAAATCATATCCGTTTTTAGCAACTTTTTCAAAAAGGTCATAAAACTCTTCTGTGGTTGCACAATTTGACAGGTCTTCTTTTTTATTCGAAAACTTTATTATATCGTCATAAGGCGGGTGGAGCATTAAGAGCTGCGCTTGTTTTCTGCCCATAATATCAAGTCTTGCTTTAATCTTTTCCACTGCCGTTTCTGATGCGGAGTCTGCACAAATGATATTTACATCTGTAACCAGTTGTTTCGGAGTGAATTTCTGCGAGACTGATTCTGCAAGCTCTTCTTTTAATTCAACGCCTATACAGCGTCTGTTCATGTTTATTGCTTCAATGCCGGAGGTGCCTGAACCGAAGAATAAATCAAGTACAATGTCGTCTTGTTTTGTAAAACGTTCATAAATCTGTTGTGCAATCTGCGGAATATAATTTCCGTGATATTCGTTAGAATGTCCGTGCTGCCGGTCTCTTGATGGAAATTCCCAGAGGGTGCCGGTTTTTATATGCCCGTATTCTCTCCACGCTTTTAAATTAATATCGCTGTAAGCGGTTGTCTTAATAGCATTTTTATCAACGACTTTTAAATTATCAGCTCGTTTTTGAGCCGGTTTTAAATTAATCACTTTTCCCATATCCTTAATATACTAAATTTTATTCTTTTTTAAATCATGTGTTTGTATGAATTGTGATTAAAACAGTAAAGTATCGTTTCGATAGTTGTTTTAACAGTTATTACAAACTTTGTTAGAGCCCCTGAAACAAGTTCAGCATGACAGGAAAAATATCCAACGGGCTGTCATCCTGAATTTATTTCAGGATCTAATACAAGT